>DASZUP010000137.1:0-25013 GCA_035547635.1 Pirellulales bacterium | reverse complement strand
GTTCTCGAGCAGGTGACTCAGCGCTCCGAGAATCAACTTGTCGGGGCACGGCTCAGGGTTGATCTTCTTCCCCAGATCCATGCGGAAGTTTTGAATCTCGGGCGGCGACTGTTCATCGACCAGGCAGCGATCGATCGCCTGCTCGGCGATGTTGAAATAGGCTTCGACGAGCAGCGGCGAGAGCAGCATCGACTGCGTATTGTTCGCAAACCCCTCCTTCGAAATGGCCTCGGGCGGCAAAGTCTCCGTCAAGTCGTCTTCCAGGCCCAGCAGGTCTCGCAGCGTGTTGCGATATTGCGAGACGGTAAGCCGGCGCACGGAGCCGTTGTTTGCTTGCTTGCGGGCTCGCAGCATGGCGACCGCATCGTCAACCCAAGCGGCGAGCAACTGCCGCTCTTCGGTGCTCGGCTGCGGTTCGTCCTCGGGCGGCATGGCTTCATCGGTCACCTGCTCGCGGATGTCTCGCCAGAGGAAAACGCGGCGGCCTGCTAACGTGCCGTCCGCCTGGTCGACGCGAATGCCGGATTTCATCTTGTCGGCGTTGTGGCAGCGCAGGCAGTACTTCGCAATCAGCGGCTGAATCTGCTGTTGAAACCGCTGCTGGATGGCCTGGCTTCTGTCGTCGGCGGGCGCGTTCTCTGCCTGGGCTGCAGAAACGGCAAAGAATGCTGCTGCGGCGAGCGCAGCGACGAATCTCAAGCGAAAGCGAGAAGGTGGGTTTCTATGCCTCATAGTTCCAGCGTTTTCGAGTTCGCGTGGCGTGGAGGGCGCGATCCGCCCTGTGGCGCCATTCTACAGGAAATCGCTGGCATTTTCGCGTTCGTGCGCCTTCTTTTGGGCGGCTGGCAGCAGAGCGAAGAGATGCCGGAGCGACCTGGGGCTTCGCCAGGACTCAGCCGCCAGAAATCCTGCCGTCAGCGATAAAAAGGCTGGCCTTTGTGCCACTTGGGGCCGTACTTCGGTTCGGGCTTGCCGACTTCTAACGCGCCCAGATCCGGCGCGCGGCCGGAAAAGCCGTCGTTCACGGTCGGAATCAAGACGCCAGCGTCGACCGCTTTGCTATTCGCCTTGAGGCGGAAGTTCAGATCCATGGCGTGATAAACGGCATGCCGCCTGGCGGGATCGGGCGGCGCCAGGCTTTCAAAAATGTCAAAGTCGACCTCGATGCCGTGCGTCTCCTGCCCAGTCGCCTCGCGGAATTCGGCCAGTGTGGCGAAGCTCCGCCAGTCTTCGGGCGCCGGTTCGTACATCTGCTGCCCGCGCTTGGGCGCCAGCCATGCGTATTGCGCCTCGACTCCTCGATTCGGCCGAAAGCCATTGTAGTCGGAGCTGTTCGCGGCGGTGGCGTTCGCCCACGTCATGATGCCGCGGCCGGGCGTGTCTCGGCCTAAGAACAGGTTGTTGCGGAAGTGCATGTTGGAAGACGGGTCGCGCAGCGTCTGCTCGCCGATGATCGTGTTGTGATACACGAATAAGCCGGCCGGTTTGCCCGAGAACTTGAACGAGACTCCCCTGGGGACGTGATACAGGAGATTGCCAATAAAGTACGCCGGCCCGCCGAACACCGGCTGCGAGCTGTATCCGCCCATCGCCGCGTTGACGCCGCGATTATTCATGACCCGCAGGTTGTGAACGCCGCCGTCCGTCTCGACAAAATCGTCGTTCATCATATGCATGTCGTTATTGTAGATGTCGATCGACGAGGCTCGCTGCTCCGGATCGTCGGGCGGCGTGCCGTAGGTGGAGATGCCGATCGCATCGTGGAAATACGCAATCGCATTGCGGGCGATGACGTGGCCGGGGCCGTAAACCTTGATCGCGTAATAGCTGGTCAGCAGGTGGGAGCCGTAGGCTCCAGCGCTTTCCCAGATCGGACCGGTCCAGCCAATGAGCCGGAAGCGGTCGTCGCGACCGAGAAACAGGTTGTCTGCAATGTAAAAGTCGCTGGAGCCGGCGTATTCGGTCCAGACGCCGAAGCCAATGTTCTCGAAGCGGCAGTTCTTCACCGTCAGGCCCACGGCGCCGAGCACTTCTTTCTGGCCGGCGAAGATCGCGACGTCGGTATTGCGGATCGTCAGCCCATCGAAGATGTGGTGGTGCGAAGCCATGACGTCGAACAGCCGATGGTTGCCGTCGCCGTCGAAGATGACCTCCCCGTCGCCGGCGGCCTTGATTGTGATCGGCTTGTCGGGCGTCCCTTTCAAGGTCAACGACATTGTGCCGTCAAACGGCGTCATTTGCGGATCGACGTAGTTCAACCGCTCAGACTTGTACAGCCCGGCGTGCATCAGGATCGTATCGCCCGGTTTCGCCCGCCGCTCCCAAACCATGTTCCAGTCGCCCAGACCGGCGCCGTAGTAAGCCTGCAACAAGCTGGTGAAGCTGGGCTCCTGCCGCGGCCCCTTGTAAGCGGGCGGGTAGACGTGCAGCTTGCGTCCTTGATCGTAAGGCTGCGGCTCGGTGCGCGTCATCACTCGCACGGTGTGCGAGGTCTGGCCGCTGGCGCCGTCGGGATCGGTCAGTTCGAAGCGGCATTCATATTCTGTGCCCGGCTGCAGATTGAGAATGCTGCCTGCGAAGCCATCCGGAACCGTATAGTCGAGATGCTCGGCGCGGCGGTAAACACGCTCGCCGCCGATTCTCACCAACGGCAACGCCGGACGCCACTCGGGCTGGCCGACAGGCCGGAACTGTACGGCGACGGACGCGTTCCGGTTGGCGTCGCCCTCGATTCGCCATTCGAAGCCGAGGTTTTTCAGCGTCGGATGTTCGACGACAAACTTCCCCGGGTGCGTGCTGTTCGTAGGGTCTGCGTATGCGACGGCCGCTAAGAGAACCAAGAAACATTGACACGTCATAGCGTAGGGCTCCGCACAGCGTTGGCATTCTTTATCTGAGCGAAGCCCAGCATAACCTGCAGCGGGAGGCGGATAAACCAATTGCGGAGCGAGCTACAGGCGTCTTGCCTTTGAGTGTTGAGCGAGAATCTGCTATGTCCAGGAGCGAGTGCGGCTTAGCTGGGGCTGCAAGAAAACTCAGAAGCTCGGGTTGGGATGGCCTGCATTCTTAGGCGCCCATTTTGCTCCGCCCCGCCTCCGCCGGGCACGCCCCGGCCGGAGCGGCGATTGGTCAGCTAGCTGCTCTGCTCCCCACCTGGACTTCACTTGCTCTCCGCTGGGCTTGTCCCAGGGGAAGCTGCGATGGGGCTGTCGACTTGCGCGCCGTATTCGCCGATCGTTCACACAACGATCGCTGACGCACAGCCGAATTGGATCATTCGCTCGACCGAGGCAAGCTCGGCACGGGGCGCATTCGTGCTCCCGCCGCCATCTAGCTGATCAATCACTACGCTCGACCGGGACAAGCCTGAATCGGGGCGGAACAAAGCCGCTGTAACGCCGATTCTCCGAACGAGCGCGATTTTGCGCCGCTCAGGCTGACCGTTGGCGGCGTCCCAAAGTGACCTCGGGCGGGGGCACGCTGCGCTTTGCCGCAGGCACAAAATGCTCAAACCGAAAGCCGGAGAACGCTCGAGCGCGAGCCGGCCGCGTTACCTTTTCGCGGGCGCCGGCGGGAGCTTCAGAAAGTCTTCGCTGACGTCGACGCGGGCCCCGCTCGTCGGAACGTCGACGTGAGCCGTCCACAGGATGGCATTGACGATGGCCCGACGAAACGGCGTTCGCTGGAAGTTGGTATAGAAGTGACCGAGCGTGGTTCCATAAGCGCGGCCTGCATTGGCTCGCTCAAAGGCCCAGCCCACCACGACGTCTTTCCCCTTGGTGTTGACTTGCAACAGCGGCTGAGCCGCTTGGGAAATCGTGGGGTTGAGATAGTACTCGTCGTGCAGTTCGTAATTCGACCAGCCGCGGCAGATGGGGTGCTCCGGGACGAGTTGCTCGAGCTCGGAAGTATCGATGCTGAGCCCGACGTTGCTGACCCACGTTCCGCCCAGGTAACCAAGCCACGGCGCGCCCAAGCGATCAAGGTTTTCCTTATTGACTGACGAGGCCCAGTGAAGCGTGACCAGTCCGACGCCGCTACGAAGCAAGCGTTCAACCTCGGCGCGGTGCGGGCCGTCCAGCAGGAACTCGGCGGCGGGGGTGGCGTAGACGACGATCGTTTTGACTCCCTCGAGTGTTTGCTTGTCGTCCGGCCAGCCATCCGACACTTCAGCCTGCATGCCGTTGAGCCGCAAGCACTCGCCGAGCATCCGGCAGGTATGCAGATACATGTGGCTTCCATAAGGATGATCCGGCTGCTTGCCGATCAGCAGCGCTTTGGGCAGCGCCGACGGTTCAGCAGCGTCGAGGCGAAACGCAGAAACGAAAATCGCCGCGAGCAGGAACAACAACGATCGAAGCACAAGGACCGTTTTCATGGGCGGAATCCCGGTTGATGACTTTAATAGGACGCAACGGGCATCCGCTTCAGACTAGCCGGTCGAGTCGCCACGCTCAACGGATTCGGCAGTGAACGCCGCTGAAGGGTGAATCAGCGCCATCAGGCGAAGTGCTCTTCGAGGTGGCGCGCAAGTAATGATGCAGCGTCGCTTCAAGCGACGATGAACTTCAAGAGTCGCCCGCGGCGAGTCGAAGGTTCAGCCGCGCAGTACGCTCTCGGCATCGCCCGATATCACGACTCGCCCAGCCTCGAGGATCATGACGTGCTGCGCCAGCCGTTGCACTTCGTCGACCGCGTGGCTGACGTAGAGGACCGGAATCCGCCACTCGTCGATAATCCGCTCGAGGTACTGGAGGACTCGCTGCTTGAGCGCTTCATCGAGCGCCGCCAGCGGTTCGTCGAGCAGCAACAGTTCTGGCGCAGCCAGCAACGATCGCCCAAGCGCCACGCGCTGCTTTTGACCGCCGGAAAGATAGCGAGGATAGCGACGGAGCAGATCGCCGAGTTCCAGCACCTCGACCACATGGCCGAAATCGATCGGCTGGGCAGAACGCGGCCGTCGCCGCAGGCCGTAACGCAAATTGCCCTCGACCGTCAGGTGCGGGAAGAGTTGATGATCTTGAAACAACAGCCCCACGCGGCGCCGTTCGGCGGGCAGCGAGCGACCGGCTTCCGTGTCGACCAGCACGCGCTGGCCCAATTCGATGCGGCCGAAATCGGGCCGGACCAGGCCTGCGATCATCATCAACACGCTTGTCTTGCCGCTGCCGGATGGCCCGAATAGCGACGTCACGCGAGCGTCGGTCTCGAACGCAATGTCGAGAGCGACCCCGCTCGCGTAACGATGGCGGCAGTGAAACTTAAGCCGACTCACGCAGCGACTGCCTCCGCTCCAGCCATTCGCTGGCCGCCAGCGCTCCGCAGGCCAGGGCGATGGAGATGGCCACCAGCCGCCAGCTTGTCTCGACGCCGCCCGGTTGATTGACCAACGTATAGATTTCCAGCGGGATTGTGCGTTGGCCGTCGATGCTGCCGGCCACCATCATCGTGGCGCCGAACTCTCCCAGACTGCGCGCGAAAGCCAGAATGGCGCCCGCCACCACGCCGCGCCGAGCCAACGGCAGGCTGACCGTGAAGAAGGCGTCGAGCCGGCTGGCGCCCAAGCTGCGGGCCGCGAACTCCAGCCGCGGATCGACGGCGTGAAAGGCCAGTCGAATCGACCGCACCATCAGCGGAAAGCTGACCACGGCCGAGGCGACGGCGGCCGCCCGCCAGGTGAATAGAATCCGCACGCCAAACCACGACTGCAGCCAGGAGCCAACCGGCCCGCCAGGCGCCAACAGCAGCAACAGCAAGTAGCCGGTCACTACCGGCGGCAACACCAGCGGCAGGTCGATTGCCAGTTGCAGCAGCCCCTGAATGGCCTGCAGCCGCCAGCCGCCGCCGCTTTTCCAGCGCGCCAGTGCATAGCCGAGCGCCACGGCCGCGGGCAAACTGGCCAACACGGCGCAGACGCCCACCTGGAAACTCAGCCGCAGCGCCGACCATTCTTCAGCCGTAAGCATATCCGGCCGCCCTCCTTATTCAGGGCATGTCATCGGATGCCAATCCACGCGCCGAAAAGCCGTAGCGACGAAATACCTTGGCGGCTTTGTCGCTTTGAAAGGCTTCGTAGAGCGCCGTTGCGGCTGGTTTGTCGCGGGCTTGCTTCATCAGCGCCAGCGGATAAACGATTGGTCCGGAGAGCTTTTCGTCCAATGCAAAGGCGACCTTGACGCGCTTGGAAATCGCAGCGTCGGTGGAATAGACGATCCCAGCTTCTGCCGCGCCGGTTTCGACGAATGCCAAAGCTTGCCGCACGTCGGCGCTGCCCACGGCCTTGGGTTTTAAGCGTTCCCAAAGCCCGAGCCTGGTTAACGCCTGGCGGGCGTAGATGCCCGCGGGCACGGAGTCGGGCTGGCCGATCGCTATGCGCTGCACGCGATCGCTCAACAGGTCTTCGGGGGCGGTCAGCTTAAGCTTCGAATCGGCAGGTACGATGGCCGCCAGGCGATTGCCGAGCAAATCATGACGGCTGGCGACATGCCCCTTTTCTTCAAGTGCGTCGACCCAGCGTTGATTCGCCGAGAGGAACAGATCCGCCTCGGCGCCGAGCTGCAGTTGCTGCGCCAAGGCGGCCGAAGATCCATAACTGGCTCTGACGCTCGCGTTCGGGCGGCTCTCAGCGAAAGACCGCAGCACTTCGTCAACCGCATCCTTGGTGCTGGCGGCCGCAAAGACCAGCAAGTCCTCCGGCTCGCTTGCCGGCGGCTGTGCGATCGCCCGGCCCGTTTGCCCCGGCGCTAACGCCGCCAGCACGGCCAAGGCGTACGTCATGCGGAAGAAGCGAGACATAGCAAAACCGTCTGAAGAGAGCCTGGGGCAGCGAGAAACAAGGTCATTAAGCTCCGCGCTCGAAGCGGTGTATACGAACGGTTATAACCCGTGCCCTGCGGCTTGGCCAGCGGCGCCTTGCGCTGCCGGAGCGCCCTTGGCCGCGTGTAGCTGGGCAGGGCGCCGCTCACGAGCCGCCTTGCGCTGGTGACGGCAAGGCAGCGGCGTTTGTCGCCAGGCGAAGCCGGCCAAAAGCGGATCGCGAAACCGGGGGCGCGCTGATGCACGGCGTGCGGAAGAAAGAATTGCGCGAGTATTTCGCGAGACAACGTGCGGCGACCGTCAGCGCCGCAATGGAGCCGCCGGCTGGGGAAGCAAGAACTTGCCCCCGCTCAGATACCAGCCTTCGCCACAGGGCCGACACCAGAGGATTTCCGTCGGCAGCGACGTGCGGCTGCCGTCGTCGTGCAGGATGGCGACCGTGAACACGCCTGGCGTCAATCGAACGCTGTGCAACAGACCCACGCCGGTCGTGGAAAGCTCGCGCGTGAACGCATGGTGCGGACCTAAGTCGCCGCCAGCAGGGGCCAGCGTAACGGGGCGAAAAAAGGGGTACCTGGCGGCGCCGCGACGATCCATCTGGTCGTCGGACCGGGCCTGCACCATCAATTCGTTGATTTGCTCTTCAAGGAGCTCTCTGCCGGCAATCGCGCCGTGGACGGGAGAAGAAGTTGTCGAAGTCATAGCGGCTAAATTCCTGGATGTGCCAAACGTCGGGTCGCAACCGCTGAATGGATCGAATCCGATCAGCGCGCCGCCTTCTGGCTGCACGGAGATGCGAGCGCCCTGCTTCGAAAACGACCGGTTGGCGACGCACGCAACGGCGAAAGACGATTGCCGCGAAAAGCACTGTGGTGCGGCCGCCGCCGCGATCGGAACTGCCCGCCGGGCGCCAACTCGGCATGTAACCCAACATTCCAAGTGAACTATAGGTCATCCCCGGCAACCGCGCCGCCGTTTCCGCACACAGCCGAGTCAGGCCAAACGCAACATGAATCATCCGTAAAGTTGAGAATAACCGCGCGCACCTGGCTTCCCGGCGAAGCGATTTGCGGTGATACCGTCGGCGCGCAACGCGCGGGGCGCCGCTTCGCTTTTGCCGTCAGAGTCCGCTTTTGCGCAGTAGTCTATAAATAGTACAGAGTTCCGCACCCCCTAGGCAGTTTAAGACCTATGAAACGCTCGCTCTTCCTTGTTCTCGCAGCTTGCTTTTCCGGAGTGGTTCAGTCAGGCGGCTCCAGCACGAACGATTGGTTCGCCGCGCAGGCGAATGCGGCTGGCTGGCAGGCGCGAGGCGGCCAAGGCACGGCTCGCGGCTCCTCGTTCGGCGCAGCCTATGGCTACGGGGCGCCCTATAACCGTTATGGCAACGCGTTCGGTTACGGCGTTCCGTATTTCGGCTTTGGCGGCGGATACATGGGCGGAGGCTACGGCGGAGGCTACGGCGGAGGCGGATACCGAGGCCTCGGCGGCTACGGCTATGGAATGGGGTACGCGAACTTCGACGGCTACGGTCCCAATGGGGTCGACAGTCGCTTTTACTACGGCGCCCCCGCGGGTAATGGCGGCTTCGGCTATGGGCCGGGCGGCTACGGGAATAACGACACGTCGACCTACCGTTATCGCGGTACTTCCGCGTTGCCGCAGGTGCCGCCGTTCAGCAACTATGCGCAGCCGTCAACGCTGATTCCGTACTCCTACATCTACGCCAACACGCGCACGCCGCAATCTGCGGCCAATCCGGAGACGGTGGCGAATCCCTTCGTCAACGCGGGCGGCGCCGCGCCAAAAACGCCCGCCAAGGCAGAATAGCGAGCGGCCGAGTCAGATGTAGTACATGTTTTCCGACTGCGCGCGGGCGCGGTCGATTAACTCGGCGAAGGTGATGGACCGCAACATTTCCTGTTGGACGTCGGCCACTTCCTGCCATGCCGCGCAGAGCACTTTGGCCGCGACTGATTCCGATGAGGCGCTCGACGCGATCGGCTCATCGGCGCCTTCGATGACGTGCATCACTTCGGCCAGCGAAATCTCATCCGGCGGCTTGACCAACTGATACCCCCCAGAGGCGCCTCGCGTGCTGGCAACCAAACCGGCGCCTTTGAGTTGCAGCAAAATCTGCACGAGAAACCGCGACGGAATGCCATGCTCTTCGGCGATTGAGCGGATGCGAACGGGCTCGCCGACGCCGTATCGCTCGGCCAGCTCGAGCATCGCGATGCAGGCGTATTCAGTCTTGGCAGAGATCTTCACGCGTTATTTGTCTTCGAGAGAGTGGAGACCGCATTCGACCTTCTGCGTGCCGCTCCAGCGGCCGGCGCGCTCATCCTCGCCGAACATCACCGCCCGAGTGCAGGGCCAGCAGCCGATGCTGGCGTACCCTTGATCGTGCAGCGGATTGTAAGGAATCTTTTCGTCGACGATCATTTTCCAGACTTGCTGCTTGGTCCAGTTGGCCAGCGGGCTGATCTTCACCAGGCCAAACTTCTTGTCCCAGCCGACGATCGCCGCCTTGGCCCGATCGGGGCTTTGATCGCGCCGGATTCCGCTCATCCAGGCATCCATTCCTTGAGCGGCCTGCGTGAGAACTTTGAGCTTGCGGTCGCGGCAGCACTGGTCGGGGTTGGATTTGTATACCGGTCCACCGTGCAAGGCCTCGTAGGCTTCCACGGATAATTCCGGACGCTTGAACTCGACCTCGATGCCGTACCGCTCGGCGATCCGATCGCGCAGTTCCAACGTCTCTTTGAATTGGTAACCGGTCTCCAGATTGAAAACCGGAGTCCGCGGCTCAATTCCTGCCAGCCAGTGCAGGATCAAGCAGCCTTCCGGGCCGAAGGCCGTGGCCATCGTGAGCTTGGGAAAGTAGTTCTCCACCGCCCAAGCGATGATCTCGGCTGGCGACGCCGTTTCCAGCCGCCGGCTGTACTCGGCTAATTGTTCCAGGTCCGGAGCGCTTGCCGCCGGCGCCGGCGATGCGGCCGCCGTGGCGGCGCTGATGCCCGCGACTTCGACGGCCCGTTTTCGGGGCGCCGAAGCAAGTGCGGCTGGTGACGTTTCGGGGGAGGGGTCGGCAGACATGACTCGCATCAACATGGCACGATCGAATCCAAAGTTACGCCAATGCTACGAATGTTACTCACCAAAGTCAACTATCGCCTTCTCTCCTAACGGTATCGACGCGTTCCGGTCCAATTCTTCACTCTGCGATGATTGTGCGGGCGCCCGCCTGGCCGCCATGGAATTCGTCACAAGTCATTGGCTCCTAAATAACTTGCAGGTTTGCTTGACGACTGCCGCCGGGTAAGTCACCATCTGGTTTTTATTTGGGGCTTTGGGCCTTAGCAGCCCAGCGGGCGGGGCCCTTCGGTTGCCTTGCAGGCAGCCCAGTACTCAAGAAGTGGTGAACAAGCATGGCCGAACAGACCTATTTAGCCGCTGACCTGGGCGCCTCGGGGGGGAGGTTGTTGGCCGGCCAGTTCGACGGCAGCAAACTGAGGCTCGAAGAGCTGCATCGCTTTGAAAATGGCCCCGTAACGGCCGCCGGCAGCCTGTACTGGGACGTGCTGGGGCTTTGGACGCAGATCACCCAGGGCTTGCGGATCGCCCGTACCCGGTGCAGCGGTAGCATTCGCAGCATTGGCGTGGATGCCTGGGGGGTGGATTTCGCTCTGCTCGGCCGCGGCGACGTGCTGCTCGGCAACCCGCATTGCTATCGGGATCCGCGCAGCGAGGGAATGCTCCAGCGGGCGATTGACCGACTCGGCCGCGAAGCGATCTTTGCCCAGACCGGGTTGCAGTTCATGCCGATCAACACGCTCTATCAATTGATGGCGATGCGGGTTCAGAAGTCGCCGCTGCTGGACGTTGCCGAGTCGTTCTTGATGATGCCCGATTTTTTTCACTGGCTGCTGACGGGCGAAAAGTCGAACGAGTTCACCAACTCGACGACCACGCAATTCTTCAATCCTGCCAGCGGCGATTGGGCGTTCGATCTGCTCAAGCAACTCGACTTGCCGACGCATCTCTTCCACCCGGTCGTTCCGCCCGGCACGCAGTTGGGACCGCTTCGAGGCGAACTGGCCGCCGAAACGGGCCTGAACGACGTCCAGGTCGTGTTGCCCGGTACGCACGATACGGCCAGCGCCGTGATGGCCGTGCCCGCGTCGGGCGCGGCGCAGGAACGACCCGACTGGTGTTACATCAGCTCGGGCACCTGGTGCCTGATGGGGATTGAAACGCCTCGGCCCGTGATCAACGACGAGTGCCGCCGGCTGAATTTCACCAATGAAGGCGGCGTTGGCGGCACGATCCGCCTGCTGAAGAACATCACCGGGTTGTGGCTGGTGCAGGAGTGCCGCCGCGCGTGGCGCCAGGCCGGGCAGGATCACAGTTGGGAAGAATTGATGCGGCTGTCGGCGGATGCTCAACCGCTGGCGGCGCTGGTCGATCCTGACGACGCATCGTTCCTCAATCCCGGCGATATGCCCGCAGCCATTCGCGAATACTGTCGTCGCACCAACCAGGCCCCGCCGGCAAGCGAAGGGGCCGTGATCCGCTGCGCGCTGGAAAGCATTGCCTTGAAGAGCCGTTGGGTGCTGGACGGCTTGGAGGGACTCTCCGGCGGTCGCTTGCAAACGATCCACATCGTCGGCGGCGGCACGCAAAATCGGGAGCTTTGCCAGGCCATCGCCGACGCGTGCCAGCGCCGCGTGCTGGCGGGACCGGTCGAAGCCACGGCGCTGGGCAACGTGATGATGCAGGCGCTTGCGGCCGGAGCGGTCGGCTCGATCGCCGAGGCCCGCGACGTGGTGCGGGGCAGCTTTCCCGTCGAACAATACGAGCCGCAGAACTCGGCCGCCTGGCAAGACGCTTACGGCAAGTTTCTGTTGCTCGTCGCGTAGAATTCCTGGGGCGGCGGGAATGGGTATCGACGCTCACCTGGCTCGTTGCCGGCACGAAGAATGGCGGCAGGAATTCCGTCAAATGCCTGAGCCTTGGTATTTCCTTCAGCGCGAGAGAACGTTGACGTGGCAGGCGCACGAGACCCAGGAAGGCTTTTCTTCAGCCAGAGCCAAACTATAATCGCACGAGCACTCGAGGTTGGAAGAACTGAATGTCTGCGAGGCTCGAATGGCGTGGCAGGGCAAGTCAATCGCCACTTACTCTGGCGGTAGCGGGCAGATGGCCGTCATGGGCGAGCTCCTGCACCGCAAGTGCAACGCGGCGGTCCCGCATGTCGATGTCGGCACGGATGTGTTCGCGTTTCGGGACGACCGCGAAGACGTAGCTCGTATTCAGGTCAAAACCGCGGTCGGAAAGGGATACAAGAAAGGGAAGGGGTACAACGCGAAGTTCGGTATTCCGATGCACCAGTTGGAGCGAACTGACGATCCGCCTCTTTTCTATGCCTTGGCGGTGCGACTCGACAAGGGATGGGGCAGCTTTATCGTCGTCAGCCGCGCCAAGCTCCAGAAATTATGGAACGACGGCCTGGGCTCCGAGAACAAAAAGTCGGGCGACCTGGAACTGCACATGCAGTTTCGCCCACAAGCGGATAAGCGCCGGGACGAATCCGACCGGGAGAAGCCCGAGAACGAACGAGTATGGGAAGCCCGGTGCGGAAAGTTCGACCTGACCGATTCCGTTGATGCTTGGGAGAGCCTGCCGCCGCTCAAGGGGCCTGTCGCCATTGCCCTCGACGAGACTGGTCCTGAAGCCTAATAGGCCGCAACGGAGCCGGCCAAGCTATTTCGCCAGTCCGGATGAATAGCGTCTCCTCACACCCGGCTCAAACCTGAACGAGATCTCCGGGCGGCACGTACGCGAGCGTGCGGTCGGTATCATCCTCGATGAGGGCGTAGCCCAGCTTTTCGAGTTCAGGCAACTTGAGGCCCGTGAGCGTCGGGACGACTTCGCGCGCCAGCGCCTCGATGCTTCCATGAGTGGTCAAGAAATCCTGAAATGTCTCGAAATTGATGGAAACCGTCTTCGCCATTCCGCTCGCATCCGGAAATGCCGACCGAATCACCGCACGACTTAGGGGGTGTAACCCGAAGGCTAAACCGGTCGCTCGTCTGCCAACTTGGACAATGATTGGGCCCATCGGTCCCTCCGACGGCGGCGCATCCACTTCAACAACGACCCAAGCAGCGTCACGCGTGCGTTCCTTCAATTCCTCGGCGAACGCCTGGGCCTTGTCGACAGAGTCCCAAACATATAACCAGCGACGCCCCGTCCCAGGCTCCGGCGCCCGGGGCAATTTCCCCAGGTCAACGCCTTGCTGCCGCAGCAAGCGGGCGTAGGCCTCGAATTCAGCATCCTTGGCGCATCCATCATTGCGACTCACGGTGAAAGCCATCGAAACACCCTAGTGGAAATGTGGACCCAGTTTCGATTATACCACACCCTACCAGCATGAAGTATGCCGTGCGGCCCGGAGCAAGAGCGACGCTCGGTCAACGGTCTCGCCGGATATTGGTCAAGCACCATTTCCGGTGTCTATCCCAAAGTCCGGCCCAAAGTCCGGCAATGGGGCAACACTCGCAAAAACAAGGATTTATTAATGACGAAAGTTGGTATAGTCGGCATCGGCTTCATGGGCATGATCCACTACCTGGCGTATCAGAACGTGCGAGGCGCCAAGGTCGCCGCCATCTGCACGCGAGACAAAAAGAAGCTGACCGGCGACTGGCGAGGCATTCAAGGCAACTTCGGCCCGCCGGGAACGGTGATGGATTTGGGCGACATCGGCCGCTATCCGCATTGGGAGGAACTGCTCGCCGATCCGAACATCGACCTGGTCGATATCTGCCTGCCGCCGGCCATGCACGTGGATGTCACGCTGGCGGCTCTGAAGGCAGGCAAGCACGTGATCTGCGAAAAGCCGATCGCCTTGGAAGCAGCCGATGCCGCCAAGATGGTCAAAGCGGCCGAGCGCGCCGGCAAGCAACTGTTGATCGGCCAGGTGCTCCCCTTCTTCCCTGAATACGCTTACGCCTACCAGGCGGTCACGAGCGGCAAGTACGGCCGCTTGCTCGGCGGACACTTCAAGCGGATCATCTCCGACCCGTCATGGCTGAAAGACTTTTTCGATCCGCACGGGGCCGGCGGGCCGGTGATCGACTTGCACATTCACGACGCCCACTTTATTCGTTTGCTTTGCGGCATGCCGTCTTCTGTATTCAGCACGGGCCGCTGGCGCGGCGAGGTCGTCGAGTTCATCGACTCGCAATTCCTCTACCCGGACAGTCAGTTGGCGGTTTCAGCCCGTAGCGGCGTCATCAACCAGCAAGGTCGCAGTTTCACGCACGGCTTCGAGATCTACCTGGAGAAAGCGACGCTGACTTACGATTTCTCCGTGATCGAAGGCCAGCCCGTGACCAGCATGCCGTTGACCGTGCTGACCGCCAACGGCAAGTCGACGCAACCAAAATTGAAGGAAGTCGACGCCTTCTCCGCAGAGCTTTCCGAAGCCGTAAAGGCCGTCCGCAGCGGAGAGCCTTCTCCGTTCCTGGCCGGCGATCTGGCCCGCGATGCGCTGGTGCTGTGCCATAAGCAGACCCAATCCGTCCGTAGCGGCAAGGCCGTCAAGGTTTAAGCGCCCCTGGCGCCGCAAGCCAGATATCCGCGGTTCTCAAGCCACTCCCGGGAGTTTATGCCCGGGAAACGGAAATTGGCCGGCCTACCGGCTATTGAACCTTAAACGGCGCCGTTGCGTAGTTGAATCATCAGGCATCTGAAACGCCTGACGGCCATGGCCGCTCGCGTCGTTCCGCCTTCTTGGCGGAGGATCGAAGCGGGCGAGGATGTTTGCCATGGCTGACATCGCGGCAAGGAGCAACGCGCCGGTCGGCATCACGCGGCCGGGAAACGCTTCTAAGCAGCGGAACACGCGGCGAAAGCCGGGTGGGTTTCTGACGGTTGTGCCGAGTGCAATCTTCTTGCCTGGCGCCGAAGCTGTTCCACGCATCCGGCCGGTAGCGACTGCGCCGTAGCGCGCTGAACTTTTTTGTCCAGCGTTTTGACGACGGCCAAATCGTGACCTATATTAGTCTGGCCGGAAGGCTTGGACCCGCCTGCCGGCGACGTCAGAGACGCATACCACGGCTTGTTCGACCGCTAGACGCGGCGCCCGCCGCAATGCTGCGGAAGTTGACCCTCGCCGGGGTCGGCCATCGCAGCGCATGCTTCGCTTGGTCGTCATGTCACCCCGTTTAAGAGATGCGAGACATCATGCCACGTAGGGTCTACTTCGGCGTATGGGCGCTGCTTGCGTCCATCTTCTTCCTTCCCGGCTCCGATTTGCTGGCGCAGCAGCGCTCGGCCGGCGGACCGAGCGTATCCCTTTCCAACCGCGTTTCGGAAATCGGCGATCTGCTCAGCCGAGGCCGCGCTTTGGAAAGCGAACGCCGTTGGGGCGAAGCGCTGACGCTCTACGAAGACGCCTTGCGCCAATACCCCAGCCAGACCGATCTGGCGCAGCGGATGCAGCTCAGCCGCATCCACTACGACCTGGGGCGCCGCTATAACGACCGCACTTTCCGCGACGCCCTAGCCGGCACGTCGGGCCGCCAGTCGCTCGACCTGTACGGCGAGGTGCTGCTGAAGATTCAAACGCACCACGTCGACGTTCCCAATTGGCGCCGGCTGGCCGAGGTCGGCGTGGCCGCCTTCGAGATCGCACTGGCCGATCCGCTGTTTATCGAGGCGAATCTGCCGCGCGTGCCTGAAGCCCAGATTGCCAACTTCCGCCGCCAATTGCGTTCGCGGCTCAACCTGCAGGCGGTCAACAGCCGGCACACGGCTCAAGACGTGGCGACGACGGCCGCCCGCCTGGCTCGTTCGCACCTGGGTTTGTCCGAGGCGGCGACCGCCCAGGAATTCACCAGCGGCGCCACGAATTCATTGGATACCTACTCCGCGTTCCTCACGCCGGGTCAGCTCAACGAAGTCTATTCGCAGATCGACGGCAACTTTGTCGGTCTGGGGGTCGAGCTGAAGGCCGACGAAGGCACGCTGCTGATCGTCAAGGTGATTCCGAATAGTCCCGCCGAGCGGTCGGGCATCCGCGCCAAGGATCGGATCGTGGCGGTCGATGGCCGCTCGACTGAAGAGCTTTCCACCGATCAGGCGGCCAACCTGCTGCAAGGCAAAGAGGGCAGCACGGTCGACGTGACCATCCGCAGTCCGGGCCGCCAGCCGCGCGACGTACGCGTCCGGCGAGAACACGTGGAAGTGCCGAGCATCGATGAGGTCAAGATCGTCGATCAGGCTTACGGGGTCGGCTACCTGCGACTGACGTGCTTCCAGAAGACGACTTCGGCCGATCTCGACGCCGCGTTGTACAAGCTGCACCGCCAGGGAATGAAGAGCTTGATCATTGACCTGCGCAAGAACCCCGGCGGACTACTGAACACGGCCGTCGACGTCGTCGACAAGTTCGTCTCTCGCGGCACGATCGTTTCGACCCGCGGACGCAGCAGCCAGGAAGACTACACTTACACGGCTCACGACGTCGGCACCTGGCGAGTCCCGCTGGTGGTGCTGATCGACGGCGACAGCGCCAGTGCCAGCGAGATTTTCGCCGGCGCCATCCGCGACCACGGCCGCGGCACGATCGTCGGCGCCCGCAGCTACGGCAAGGGTTCCGTGCAAGGCATCTTCCCGCTGAACATGGCCAATTCAGGCCTGCGACTGACCACGGCCAAGTTCTATTCGCCGCTGGGCCGCCCGTTCGCCGGGATCGGCGTGGAGCCGCACGTGAACGTCCCGCACCAGACGGCCAAGCCCGACTTGAATGGCGCCGACAACGCGGCCGGCCTCGCCGCCGATCAGGCTCTCGACGTGGCAGTCCGCGAAGCTCGCCGTCAACTGGCGCGTCGCTGATCGCGCCCCGATCGCCAGGTTGGTTTTCCGCCGGGCAGTTTGCTTTCAGATTCGCAAGGCGGCCCGTTCGGGTCGCCTTGCTCGCATAGGCGATGTTTGTCTGACGCCCTTTCCCGATTGCGGAGGCCACAGGTTTCTCGCGCCGCGAAACGGTCAAAAAGGCCGCGACACAGCACACGGGCCTGCTTGAAACGACGCTGAGCCGATTCGTTCGAGCTTGATTCTGCATTGCACGCGGCGTTCGCAAGTCTCGCTGGAAGCGTTCTTTATCGCGAATTGCCGGCCAAGTCATCTTGGTTCCGTCCGCGGGAGTCGTTACGATCAAGCGTGCTGCTTGCACGCACATGCCGCTTTCGACCTGCCGCTCAGAGGACCGTGACGATGGAGACCACGCCTGCCGATGTTGTATGAGCGATTCGGCCGTCTGATCTCCCGTTATTGGCCGCTGGCGATTTTGCTCTGGCTGGCAGCGGGCCTCGCCATGCACTACCTGGCGCCCCGTTGGGACGACGTGACGCGCGACGGGGATCTGGCCTATTTGCCTGAAGAGATGGCCAGCGTCCAAGGCGAGCGGCTCTTGGCGCGGGCCTTCCCTGACATTCGCTCGAAGAGTCAGGTCGTGTTCGTACTGGCTCGGCCTGACGCGCCGCTGTCGTCCCGCGATTGGCTGGCCCTCCATCGCCTGGCTTCGCGACTCGAGCCCGAGACTCGTCCCGACTTGCCGATCGTCGAGATCTGGACGCCCGAAACCCCGGTCATCGGCAAGAAACTCGTCAGCGATGACCGCCGCGCGGCGTTGATCGTGATGCTGCTCAAGACCGAGTTTATGGCGATCGAGAACATCGACACGCTGGAGTCGTTGCGGCAGATCGTGGCCGACGTTCGCAAAGAGGAGGAGTTTCCCCAGGGGCTCGAGGTCGGCATGTCCGGCTCGGCGGCCATCGGCGGCGACATGCTCGACTCGGCCGAGGAAAGCATCGAGAACACCGAGCTGGCGACGGTCGTGCTCGTGGTCCTGATCTTGATGCTGGTCTACCGGGCGCCGGTGCTGGTCGTCATTCCGCTGCTCACCATCTCGGTGGCGGTGGCCGTTTCGCTCGATGCCGTGGCGACGCTGACCCAAATCAATCAGCTCCCGGGCTTGGAGCATGTCGATTTCAAGGTGTTCAAAACCACCAAGATCTTCGTCGTGGTGATCTTGTTCGGCTCGGGCACCGACTTCTGCTTGTTCTTGATCTCCCGTTATCGAGAAGAGCTGGAGCGAGGCCTGTCGCGGGCCGACGCCGTGGCGACGGCGCTGGGCCAGGTCGGCGAAGCGCTGGTCGGCAGCGCCCTGACCACCATTCTCGGCCTGGGGACGATGTTCTTCGCCGATTTCGGCAAGTACCGCAACAGCGGCCCGGCCATCGGACTCTGCTTGGCCATTACGCTGGCCGCCTGCATGACGTTGGCGCCCGCGCTGTTGCGGGCCTTTGGCGGCGTGATCTTCTGGCCCTTCGGCGTACGGCGATCGAGCGATGCTCACGCCGAAGATGGCGCCGGTCGCACGTCGCGAGCTTGGGACCGCCTGAGCCGCGTGATCATTGGCCGGCCCGGCTTGATCCTGACGGTCAGCTTATTGGCGATGGCGCCGTTGGCTTACCTCGGTTTGTCCGTCCGCATCAGCTATGACCTGCTGGAAGAACTGCGGTCAGATCGGCCGAGCGTGATTGGCACGCGATTGTTGCGGCGCCATTTCGCCCCTGGAGACACGGGGCCGGTGACCGTATTGGCCCGCCGCACGGAAGCGCAATTCGATACGCCGGAAGGCGAGATCGAGATCGCACGACTGACCAAGCAGCTTTACGATCTGCCGGGCGTCGCGTATGTCCGCAGCATTGCCGAGCCGCTGGGAGACCGGCCAGGTTTCTTCAATGTGTTCAGCGAGCAAGGGCGGAGCAAACTGGCCGCCAAGAAGCACCCGCAAACCAAGGCCATCTACTTAACCCAGGCCGAAGGTTTGGCCGGCGACGTCACGCGGCTGGACGTGATCTTGAAGTACGACCCGTTCTCCAGCCAGGCCACCGCCGCCCTGGACGAGATCGCCGAGCTGCTCAATGGGCTGAAGAACGACCCGCAATCGCCTTGGTTCGATACGGAGTTCGTCTTCACCGGTACGACGGCCGCCGTCCGTGACCTGCAAGCCGTGACGCAAAGCGACCAGACCTTGATCCAGCGGCTGGTCGTCTTCGCCGTGTTGGCCGTGCTGATTGCGATCCTGCGGCGGCCCCTCGTTTGCGTCTACCTGATCCTGTCGGTCTTGTTCAGCTACCTGGTCACCGTCGGCGCCACCGAACTGGTGTTTTCGTCGCTCTATAGCCCGTTCAACGGGCTCGATTGGAAAGTGCCGATCTTCTTGTTCGTGATCCTGACGGCCATTGGCGAAGACTACAACATCTACCTGGCGACTCGAGTATTCGAAGAACAGAAACGCTGGGGACCGCTGGAAGGCTTGCGGGTGGCTGTGGTCCGGACGGGCGGAATCATCACCAGTTGCGGCGTGATTATGGCCGGCACCTTCATTTCCATGATGTTCGGCACGCTGCGAGGCATGCTCGAATTGGGCTTTGCCCTGAGCCTGGGGGTGCTGCTCGACACGCTGGTCGTCCGGCCCGTTCTGGTGCCGGCTTTCCTGGCGCTGCTTTACCGCCGCAACGCTCGGCACGCCCACGCTCCGCACTCGCCGCGGATCGGCGAGCCGAGCCGCTCGGCGCAGGTAGAAGCGTAAAGTACGGCTCCCGCCCCAGGCCTCTGGAAGTCTTTCCAAGAGATAATTCCGTTTAATATGCGCGCATCACAGTCAGTTAATGCACAAAAAACTTGCATCCCCCGCCCTGGCCGTTTTTCTTAAAAATCGCCGCAAGTCCATTGAAATTCAGGAATTCTGCGCTATGATGCCTCCTTCGGCCCAATCGGGCGGCACTCGACTTGCTATCGCATGCCGGCTTTGCTTGAGCGGACTTATGGCCAGCGCCAACGCGCGCAGGCGGTGGCTATGCATCTGGCGCAAGCGGAAAGTTGCAAACCTACCTTCTGGACATTTGATTGATCTATTGGAGAGGGAACTGTGAAACCCAAAGAGGTCTTGGCACTGTGCCGGGAAAAGGACGTCAAGGCGGTCGACCTGCGATTCATGGATTTTCCAGGCATCTGGCAGCACTTCACCATTCCGGCGAACAAGCTGACGGAAGATATTTTCGAAGACGGCCTGGGCTTCGACGGCTCCAGCATTCGCGGCTGGCAAGCCATCAATGAGAGCGACATGATCCTGGTGCCGCAGCCCGAAACGGCCGTGCTGGATCCGTTTACGAAGTTGCCGACGATCAACATGATCTGCAACATTCAGGATCCGATCACTCGCGAAGACTACACGCGCGACCCGCGCAACGTGGCCCGCAAGGCGGTCAACTACCTGAAGAGCACCGGCATTGCCGACACCTGCTACATCGGCCCTGAGGCGGAGTTCTTCATCTTCGACGACATCCGCTTCGACCAGCGGGCGCACGAAGGTTATTACCATATCGACAGCATCGAAGGCGAGTGGAACCGCGGCCGGGTGGAAGGCCCGAACCTCGGCTACAAGCTGCGCCACAAGGAAGGCTACTTCCCGGTGCCGCCCGCGGACCAGTTGATGGACATCCGCAATGAGATGATGCAGACGATGATCGACTGCGGCATGGACGTGGAAGCCCAGCACCACGAGGTCGCCACGGCCGGTCAGTGCGAGATCGACTTGCGGTTCGCCGAACTGGTCAAAATGGCCGACGCGATGTGCATGTACAAGTACATCATCAAAAACGTCGCCAGGAAGTACAACAAGACGGTCACCTTCATGCCCAAGCCGTTGTACGGCGACAACGGATCGGGCATGCACACGCATATCTCGCTCTGGAAGGGCAACGAGCCGCTCTTTGCCGGCAGCGGATACGCGGGTCTGAGCGAGATGGCCTTGCATGCCATCGGCGGCATTCTGAAGCACGCCCCCGCGATCCTGGCCTTCTCCAACCCGACGACCAACAGCTACAAGCGCTTGGTGCCGGGTTACGAGGCTCCGGTGAACCTGGCTTACTCGCAGCGGAACCGATCGGCTTCGTGCCGCATTCCGATGTACAGCGCCAGCCCGAAATCGAAGCGGATCGAATTCCGCTGCCCGGATCCGAGCAGTAATCCGTACCTCGCCTTCTCGGCCTTGCTGATGGCGGTGGTCGACGGCATTCAGAACAAGATCAACCCGGGCGACCCGCTCGACAAGGACATCTACGACCTGGCGCCGGAAGAGCTGGCCGAAGTGCCCAAGACGCCGGGTTCGCTGGACGAAGCGCTCGACGCGTTGCAGAAGAACCACGAGTTCCTGCTCCGCGGCGACGTCTTCACCTCCGACGTGATCGAAACCTGGATCAAGTACAAGCGGGAGAAGGAAGTCGACGCCATGCGTCTGCGTCCGCACCCGTACGAGTTCTGCTTGTACTACGATATCTAAAGGAGTGAGGAGAGAGGACTGAGCAGATAGGAGTAAGGCGGGAGGAGCGAGATTTGCGCCTCGGCGCCTGCTCCGTGATGAACTCTCGAAGCTTGACACTCGACGCCGGGCTGGTAGCTTAACTGCCAGCCCGGCGTTTTTTTATTGCCAGGAACGAACAACTGTCGGCAAGCGAGTGATGCAACCGACAGTCAAGGAGCGAAACGCTTTTCGCTCTCCAGCCCGACCATTTACTTCCGACTCCACCCTCCCAGCCGCTCACGCCCCATGCAAGCCACGCTCGAAAAACTCGCCCGCTTCGATACGCCGACGATCTGCAACATAATCGAATTGTTCGATTTCTGCCCGCGGAACCGGGGCTACATGGACGGCCGCATCAAGTCGAATTTCCCGCAGATGCCGCCGATGGTCGGCTTTGCCAGCACGGCCGCGTTTCGCAGCGACTGCCCTGCGGCCACGGGAGACGCCTACGGCAGCATGGACAAGCAGGTCGCCGGATTTGCCGAGCTGCCGGGGCCGGCGATCGTCGTGTTTCAGGATCTGGACGATCCCCCGGTGGCCGCCACGTTCGGCGAAGTGATGTGCTCCGTGTATAAGGCGTTCGGTTCCGTCGGCCTGATTACTTCCGGGGGCGGCCGCGACTTGGAGCAGGTGCGGGCCTTGGACTATCCCGTCTTCACCGGCACGACGATCTGCTCTCACGCCTACTGCCACATGCTCCATATCGGCCTGCCGGTGCGAGTCGGCGGCCTGGTCGTGCGACAGGGCGACTTGTTGCACGGCGACGCAAACGGCGTGACCAGCATCCCGATCGGACTGGCTTCGGAAATCGCCGATATCGCCCCCGAATTCGTGGCGGCGGAGAAGATCGTGCTCGACTACGTCAACGCCTCCGGTCCCAAGACGCCGGCCGGCCTGGCCGAAGCGCGGAATGAATTCAGCGCCGTCGTCAAGCGTTTGACTGAGCGAGCCAAAACGGCATGTGGCGGGCAAGCCTGGAAGCCGTGAGTTTATCCGGCGAGCTGCGGGTGCTCGGAACAAGTTCCGAGCTACGGTGGTAAAACGGAACTTGTTCCGTTTACGCCTGGCGAACGGCGCCAGGCAATGCAGCGGATCCGGCGCCACGGAACAAGTTCCGTGCTACATCACCGGCTCGCGCCGGTCCTTGCGCTGATGGGTCACGGATAATCGTAGCTTGGATTTTCCGGGTCGAAGTCGCGAGCGGTTAACCCCTGGTCGAACTTCAGATCCAGGTATTCGTACTGCTCGACCAGCAGCGGTTTCTTGCCGGCCTTCTTGGGCCATTCCCATGCCTCGAAACGCACCGGGACGTTCCACTCTTTATCGACCCAGATGCTCGCTTGGGCGAGGGTCAAATTTTCTTGGCGGCGCGGGTTGCGAATCTCGATGCAGCGACAAGGTCGACCGTCGACGCGTTGGCCGTCGATGAACTCCACCCGGCAGTCTTTCAACAGATCCGGCTGATCGCCTAGTTCCACCAACAGCGACACGAGATTCTTCATGCCCGCGTTGGTGATCGGGTAGCGATTGTTCCTCATCGCCAGGTAGCCAGTCGGATCGAGCGACACGGCGCCGATAATCTGGTTCTTGATTCCGTTCGGATGGCCGATCAACTTGCCGTCGTTTTGCCCCTCGACGTAAATCGCCTCTTGCCCGGCCAGCGAAGGCGGCTCGACAAAGCGAAAATAGACGCTGAACGGTTGATGGCGAACTTTCATTTTGAGCCGCTCCTGCTCGAGCAATTCGCCGCCGACGCGTTCCCGCTTGACGAAGGTGCACGTGTAATCCTTGATCTTTTCCAGTGATTTCAGGGAGCTCCTCGCCCCCTGCAAGGCGTCGTCGATCGTCGCTGCGCGTTTGCGCTGGGGCGCGTCGGTCTGCTGCGAGCTGGCGCTTGCGACGGTTTCAGGAGTGCGGGTTTTTTCGGACTTATCCTTGCGCGCCGCACATCCGTCGGTCAGCATCGCGGCGCCCAACGCTGCGAGCGACAAGGCGACGGCAAGCGATGCAGCCAGCGCCATGGGGCGAAATCTTCGTGTGCGTCCCGGACGGTCCTGCATTGCTTCCGATGCCTGTGTTCTGAGGAGTTAAAGGCTTTCGCCGGTTGCGCAACGCGACGGCCGCGTCGCATGACGCGCGGCGCCACGCTCCCTTTTTGGTCGGGACATCCGTCCTTACCATATCGTAGCTTGCCCGTTTTGGGGCCCTGTCCGCGAGAAAAAGACCGCTTTACAGCGGCCCCTCCCGCCGGCACAATCACAGTCGGCAAACGTTCCCAAGCAGGGGAGCGTTGAGTTCCCGCCTAGCGGCACGCCATGTGCCTTCCTGATGAGCCGCACGCGCGCCATCCATTGTAGCGGGACCGCGCCCGTGCGGCCGCTGTTCGAAGCGGTAAGCGGTCACACGGCGACCTGCTCCCCGCCGGCGGGCTGGAGTGCGGTTTATCTGGTCGACGCTTCGCCCCTGGGACGATTGAGCACCGGAACATGGCAAAGAAACGCAAGCTGAAAAAAGCCAGGCGGGAGAGTTCCCCCGATGAAGCGGGCCGTCTCGCAGAATTCGACCGGAATCTCATGGCGCTCACGCCGGTCACGCCCGGCGTGTTCGTGCTGCTCGCCATTTCGACTTTGCTGTTCGCGGCCGCTGCAATCTCGGCCATGGAGTTCGCCAGACCGCTGCCCGCGGACGCGCTCAAAAGTTGGGGCGCCATTTCCGGCGATTTGACCCACGGTCATGGCGGCTGGCGACTGTTTGCGGCGATCTTCATTCACGCCTGGACGCTGCAGTTGCTGTTCAATGGCTGGACGCTGCTGGACTTGGGCCGTTTCATGGAGCGCGTGCTGGGCAGCGTCGGCTTCGTGCTGGTGTTTGTCGTTACCGGCTTTTGCGGAAATCTGGCCAGCGTGGTTGCGCAGCCGGATCATCTCGTCGCTGGCAGCACGGGCGCCATCTTCGGTTTGCTTGGCGCGCTGGGCGGGATTGTGCTTCGCTATCGCCCCGCCTTCCCGCCGGGCGCCCTGGCGAGGTTGCGCAAAAGCGTTCCCGCGTTCATCGCATTCAACGTCGGCTACGGCTTGATCATGAAGAACCTTGACAGCGCCGACTACTTGGGCGGGCTGCTCAGCGGACTGGCGTGTGGATTGCTGCTGGCTCGGCCCTTGACGCTGGAAAGCGCTGCGCTACGCTGGCGCAGCAATCTGTTGCTGGGCGTCCTGGGGATTGCGCTGGTGTTGGGAACCGGCTGGGCGATGGCGCCGCGGGCGAACCTGATCGAGGAGCAGTCTCAGCTTGTACAACTTGATCAACGCTTGCTCAAACTTTACGAAGCTGAGCTTGCGAAGTTCGAAGCAAAAGAGTTGTCTCAGCTAGATTTCGCAGAAGTCATAGAAGAGAAGCTGCTGCCCGACTGGCTGCAAGCGCGAATCCATTTGGAAACGCTGGAAGGCGTGGTCCCGAAAGACCGGCAGCGTTGGGAGAATCTCAAGCAATATGCCAAGCTTCGTCAACAAGCTTGGGAACTACGCGCAGACGGCCTGAAGCTTGGAGAGGACGAAGCAATTAACGAAGCGGAAAAGAAAGAGGCCGAAGCCGCCCGCCTGGCCGAGGAAATCGCCGAAGAGGACAAGCAGCAGCCGTAGCTCCCGACGCGCAATCAATCTCGGTGAACCGTCTCCGGTGAAAAGGCCGGCAGGCAGATTGCGATGTACTCGGCGCCCTCGTCCTCGGGCGAACTGTAGCGGATCCATTCGCC
>DASZUP010000136.1:0-11721 GCA_035547635.1 Pirellulales bacterium | reverse complement strand
AAGCGGCCATCGCCGCCGGCGATTTGCCCGCCGGCGTCGACGCCGCCATACTTGCCCGTTACATTATCACCGTGATTTGGGGCCTGTCCGTGCAGGCCGCTGGCGGCGCCACGCGAGCGCAGCTCGAAGAAGTGGCCGAGTTGGCAATGCGGTCGTGGCCGGCCGAGAGCGGTTCGGGCTGGTAATCCTGCGGCTATTGGCTCCTGTTTTCCGTTCAACGTTGAGCCCTATCATGCCTGCGTGGCGCCTCGCGGCGCAAACCAGGGATAGATGGCGGGCACGACAAGCGCCGTGAGCAGCGTCGACGTGACCAGTCCGCCAATGACGACGGTGGCCAGCGGCCGCTGGATCTCGGCGCCGGCCGTGGTGGAGAGGGCCATCGGCAAAAAGCCGAAGCTGGCCACCAGGGCCGTCATCAACACGGGCCGCAGTCGGACCAGCGCCGTCTCGCAAGCGGCATCGTGAGGATCCATGCCTTCCTGCCGCAAATGCTCGGCCGCGCTGACCCAGACCAGCCCGTTGAGCACCGCCACGCCGAACAAGGCGATGAAACCGACGCCCGCCGATATGCTGAACGGCATCTCGCGCAGCGCCAAGGCGTAAATGCCGCCCGAGGCGGCCATCGGCACGGCCAGGAAGATCAACATTGCCAGCCGCGTCGAGCGGAAACTGCTGTACAACAGCAGAAAGATCAACAGCAATACGATGGGCGTTATAATCGAGAGCCGCAAGCTTGCGCTTTGCAGGTTTTCGAAATCGCCGCCCCAGCGAATGGTATAGCCGGTTGGCAGCACGACGTTCTCTTTGACGACCCGCTGGGCCTCGTGGACGAAGCTGGCCACGTCGCGGTTGCGCACGTTGACGGAAATGTAGGTGCGGCGGCGAGTGGCCTCGTGCTCGACGCCCGGCGGCGTTTCTTCCAGGATCACGTCGGCCAGCTCGCCAAGCGGAATCTGCCGCCCTCCAATCTCGCTGACGGGGATCTGCTGGAGCAATTCAGCGTTCTCTCGCCACTGCTTCGGGTAGCGCACGATGATCGGAAACCGCGCTCTCCCTTCCAGAATCTGCCCGACTTCGTGTCCGCCGGCCGTAGCGACGGCGTTCATCACCTCGGCGGAGTCAATGCCGTACATAGCCAGCCGGTCAGGCCTTGCCTCGACGCGCAAGGTGGGAATGTTGGCCTGATAGTCGGCTTTGACATCCGCGGCGCCGGGGATCTTCTGCAAGTGCTGTTCGATCTCCTTGGCCTTGCGGCCCAGCACCTCCAGGTCGTCGCCGTAAAGCAGCACCGCCACGTCGGCTTTGACGCCAGCCACCAGTTCGTCGACTCGCATCTCGATCGGCTGGCTGAAGCCGAACATCACGCCCGGCACGCGATCGTTCAGCAGCGTCGAGATTTCTTCAATCAATTCGTTGCGGGTCTTCGCGGCCGGCCACTCTTCAACCGGTTTCAGCATCACCCAGACGTCGGTCTGGTGAACGCCCATCACGTCGTTGGCAACTTCCGGGCGGCCGGTTTTGCAAAACACGGTCCTCACCTCAGGGAATTCCTTCAACAGCTTTTCGACTCGCGTCGACATGGCAATGGAGTCTTCCAGCGTGGCGCTCGGCAGCCGCACCGCCTCGATCAACAAGTCCCCTTCGTCAAGCCGCGGCATGAACTCGGCGCCGAGGTGCATGGCCACGGGAATGCCGGCTGCAAACAGTCCGACCGCCAGCCCGGTCGTCAGCAGCGGATGCCGAATGGCGCGCGCCGCCAGCGGGGCATAGAACCGCTTGATGACGCGGATCAGCCAGACGTCTTTTTCTTCCATCTTTTTCGGCAAGAACATCGAAGCCAGCACCGGCATCAGCGTGAGCGAGAGCACAAGCGAACCAGCCAGGGCGAACAACACCGTCAGGGCCATCGGCCGGAACAGTTTGCCTTCGGAGCCTTCCAAGGCGAGGATCGGCAAGTAGACGACGCCGATGATCAGTTCGCCAAACATGGTGGGTTTGCGAACCTCGATCGCCGCGTCCCGCACGATCATGGCGTGCGACTTGTCGCCGTGCGGGTGCGAAAGACGGCGGATGCAGTTTTCGACCATGATCACCGAACTGTCGACGATCAGCCCGAAATCGATGGCGCCCAGACTCATCAGGCTGGCGGTAATGCCCGTGGCCGCCATCACGTTCGTGGCAAACAGCATCGAGAGAGGAATCGCCGCCGCCACGATGATTCCGGCGCGAATGCTGCCGAGCAGGAACAGCAACACGACGATTACCAGCACGCCGCCTTCGACCAGGTTGTGCAGCACGGTGCTGAGCGTGCGATCGATCAGGTGAGCTCGATCGTAGATCACTTCCAGCGTGACGCCGTTAGGCAACGTCTCTTCGATTTCCTTGAGGCGGAGCTTGGCGTCGCGCACGACGTTGCGAGAGTTCTCTCCCAACAGCATCATGACCATGCCCGTCACGGCTTCGCCCCGGCCGTCGCGCGTGACGGCGCCTTGCCGTACCATCGGCGCGATGTTGACCGAGGCCACGTCCTTGACCAGCAACGGGACGCCTTGCGGACGGCGGCGCACCACCACGCGTTCAATGTCTTCCACCGTCTTGAGCAGCGCCTGGCCGCGGATGAACCGCTGTTCGCCGTAGTGTACGATGTAACCGCCGCCAGCGCTGGCGTTGTTCTGCGAGAGGGCGCCGAACAGCTCGCCCAGGGCCAGTTCCTGGGCGGCAAGTCGGTCGGGATCTACGGTGACCTCAAATGTTTTGTAAAAGCCGCCGTGGGAGTTGATCTCGGTCACGCCGGGCGTTTGCCGCAACTGCGGCGCGATCTCCCACTCCAGCAGCGTACGCAATTGCATGGGCGAATAGCCGGCGCCTTTGACCTCGAACTGTAATACTTCGCCCAGGGCCGTGGTCAGCACGCCCAGATTGGGACTGCCATAACCTTGAATGATGCGTTCTCTGGCGTCGCCCAGCCGTTCTCCCACGAGCTGCCGCGAGCGATAGATATCCGTCCCTTCCTTGAACACGATCGTGACCAGCGACAGGCCAAACTTGGAGATGCTGCGGATCTCTTCGACGTTCGGCAGGCCGTTCATCGTCGCTTCGACCGGGTAAGTGACGTACCGTTCGACCTCCAGCGGAGAGAGAGAGCCGGCTTTGGTGACCACCTGTACTTGTACATTGGTCAAGTCCGGCACCGCATCGATCGGGATGGTCAGCGCGCTGTAGGCGCCTCCGACGGCCATCAGCCCAACGAGCACAAGCACGAGGAAGCGGTTTTCGAGCGAAGCGTCAATCAGCGAGGAAAGCATGGTCAGTGATTCCGCAAGTTCTTTTCAAGTCCGGGCGCCGTTGAGGCAACGGGCTTCATTGGGCGGGTTTCCGCGGCCGCTGACGACCTGGGAGCGTCGCCCCGCCGCAGAAGACGTCTCATCCGGCGCGAGCGCAACTGAGACGAGCGCGCCTTACGGCTCTTCGCCTTCCAGCAGCAATTCGCTTTTGAGGAAGAAGGCGCCTTGATCGACGACTTTCTCACCGGCCTTGAGACCGGATAGCACCTCGACAAATTCCGTGGTGATCAGTCCCGGCGTAATCACTGCCTTTCGATAGACGCCTGGAGACAACTCAACGAAGGCGAACGCCTCTTCTTCGTGGCGCATGATCGCGCCGGCAGGTACGACGAGCGCTTCGTGCCGCCGGCCGAGCGGCACGGTGACCCAGGCGAACATGCCCGGCTTCAGGCGGTTGTCGGCATTGGGCAATTCGGCCACCAGCGGCACGGCCCGCGTTTCGTTGGACAAGCCGACGCTGAAGAACTGCACCTTGGCCGTGGCTTCTAAGTCGGGCAAGGCGGGCGACTCGACTTTGAGTTCTTTCACGTCGCCGCCCGCCAGCGCGGACCACTCGCGTTCATAGATCTGCGCAGAAACCCACAATGTGTCCGTATTAGCCAGTGCGAACAGGGGTTGCGACGCGACGAATTGCGCGCCGTCGCTGACAAACCGGTCTTCCACCTTGCCGTCCAGCGGCGAGCGGATGATGAGTTCGCAGAGCGACTCGTCCTGCTCGCCTGGAGCGATCTCGGCGAACGGCCCGAGCAGCAATTTCAATTTCTGGCGGCTGACGGCCAATTGGCGTTGAGCGTGCGCCAGGTTCGCTTGCGATCTGGCAAGCTGCTGTTGCGCATCGAAACTGGCTTTGTCGCAGGCGGTGCGAAAGCTCGCATCGGCGACTTCCCGAGCACTGGCCCGTTCTTGCACGTACCGTTCGGCGAGCGCGTCTTTGGCTGAGGCCGCGGCCAGTGAAGCTCGCGTCGCTAGCCGCAGCTTCGAATAGGCGGAAATAATCTTCTCGCGTTGATCGCCTAGCACTTCGTCCTTGAACTGCTCTTCGATCTGCTTGATGTCGGGCGCATCTTCAAGCGCCTTGAGCAACGCCTTGGTGTTGTGGGCGATCTGAGCCAGCCAATCGGCTTCGCGCTCGGCGATTCGCAAATCGGCTTCGGCGCGGACCACTTCGTCACGCGCCGTCCCGACGTCGACGCTGCTGGCCAATGCCAACTGGTCGCCGCGTTTGACCGTCTGTCCGGGCAATACGAGCACTCGCGTGACGACGCCCGCAGCCGGGACCTTAATTTCCAGGCGTCGCGATTTGTTGTATTCGATCTTGCCCGGCACGCGGCGGCTTTCTTGCACTTCGCGGCGTTCAACCCGGCTGACGTGCAATGCTGCAGCCTTCAGCTTGGCGGGCGTCAATCGCACGACGCCTTCCGGCGCACTGTTTTTTTCGGCGCCGCGTTCCGGCGGAGGTTCAGGAACAGCGCCGCCGCCCGATCCTCCTTGACCGGACTGGGAAAAATAAGCCACGGATGCGACGAGCAAGAGCAACGTCGCAATCGCCGTCATCCAGCGTACGGACCGAAGCGGTCCTGCCGTAGCGAGCGAAATGGTTGGAGGATTTGAAGTTGACACCGAACGGCTCCCTTGATGCGCAATGCGAAAGTTCTCAGCGCCGCGAAAGCGCGATACGCGTTTCGAGGCGTCAAAACCGGCAGCAGGGGGCGTTCAAATCAAAAAAGAGGCGAGCCAGGCGCGCATTGCCCTACCTGAAATGGGGCGCGCGAAGTTTTCCCGCTCGAGCGTGGCGAAAGCGGCGACTAGATCGGGCTGGCCGCTCTGGGTGACAAGCTCGGCGCACGGCTCAATGATCCACTGACAGGAAGCCAGATTCAGCACATCGACCGCAGGCGCCGAAACAAAGATGGCGCCCTGGCAAATGCAGCCGGTCTCGTTCTCGCACTCGGGGATGGCGCCCATGTCGGCTGGGGCGGTCGCATCGAGTCTGGCCCGTTGCCCCAGCTCGGCGGCTACCCCCAAAGCGAGCGCACTCGTGCCGACGCAATGGAAGTGATTGAACGTCACTGCCAAAGCCATGCAAACAGCGAGTAAGCGAAATCGAGGCATGAAATTCACCGGATGGGATCCCTCTAAACTATAACCGGCGGATGATCGGATGCAAGAGTGCCCCGTCGCCGCCAAGCGGGGCGGCTGAATGTGGACGGCTTGCTTATGTCAATGCTCGAAAAGGGTTTAGGGCATCTCACGTGGACTGCCGATGTGGTAGTCGCCTGCCGCCGATGCACGCTGGCGGAGCTACCCGGATAGCGCCGTCGCCGAAAGGGACGGTGGAACAATCGGGCTCTCCTGGGGATCTCGCAGAAAGTGAGGCGAAAGTCGTCCCGGTTCCGCGCGATCGAGTTGCACCGCCATTGGCCGCCGCAAGAAGCGAAAACGCAACACTTCAAGAAACATTGCAGCTCCATCTCGCACGACGGACAATGATGAATCGTAATCGTTCAGCAGCGTCACGGGGATGCGTTCCAAGGCAATTCCCAGCCGTTCGCACAGCCACACGACCTCCACGTCGAAGGCGAATCCAGCGATCGTCGTGCGCGCAAAAATGGCTCTGGCGGCTTCTGCCGAAAACGCCTTCAGACCGCATTGGGTATCGGCGACTCGGCGCGAAACCAGCCATCTCGTCAGCATTCGGAAGACGGCGCTGGCCACGTGCCGCAGCCGCGGCGTCGGGACGGCGCTCGATGAGCCGGCCAGGTCGCGTGCGCCAAACGCCGCCGCGCACCTTCCCGCGGCGATCGCTTTGTACGCGCTTCGCAAGTCCTCGAGCGAATAAGGCAAGTCGGCGTCGGTAAAGGCGATGACGCGGCCTGTCGCTGCGAGCATGCCGCTTTTCACTGCTTGCCCCTTGCCGCCGCGGCGCAGGAGCGAAATTGTCTGCACTCGGGGGCCGTAGCTTCGGCTGACAGTGGCGGTTCCATCATCGCTGGCATCATCGACGACGACGACTCGGTAGTCGATTCCCCACTGGTCCAGGCTTTTGACCAGCGCGTCCAAAGTGCGGGGCAGTCGACGTTCTTCATTGAATGCCGGAATGACGAGTGTCAAGTCGTGATCGGGCGCGCGAAGATCGCTGGCGACCGCTGGCGTTGTGGCCGCGGCCGGCAGATCGAAACAAACGCAAGGCGCCCGCATCGCTGACGAGTCGCGGCGCAAAGGGCTGCGCCCGACGACGCTTGCGACGGCAAGGCTTAAGGGCGCCAGGGCAAGCAACGGATTCAGCCAGAAGTTCGGGCCACGACTCAATTCGTAGCTACCAGCGATGCCGAAAGAGACGACCGCCATCAGCCAGCGGAGCGATCGCTGCCGCTCGCCAGGCAGTCCCCATGCCACCCAGGCGGCAAGCGCCGGGACGAGCACGACGTAACCGTTGTTTTCGGCTCGCGGATTGAAGAGCGTGAGATAGCAACCCAGGAAAGTCAGCAGGATCACGCTGGCGGCGCGCCGCTGCCGCCGCGCTACGGCCGCATGGCAGAACAACGCCAGCGCGATTACCGCCGCTGCGCGACTCGCCGTCTGCACGTTCGCAGACAAGTCAAGGCCCACGGCATGGAGAAGTCCGAACAGGTCGCTGGCGGGGTTCTCGCGGCCGGGACTGGCGGCAAGCAACAGCTTCTCGCCGCAAAGCAGGTGTTGGCGCATGACATAGGCAGGCATTTGCGTAACGAAAGGAAAGGCGGCGACAAGCAAGGCGCCCACGGCCAGGGGCTTCCACAAGGCACGATAGCAACAACCTGCCACAACCAGCGGGACGATCATCAGCGGTTTCATGGCCAGGCCGAAGCAGAGCCAGAACGCGGCCCGATTCCACCGCCGAGCGGCGATGGCGACCAAGGCGAAAGTCATCGAGCTGACGAGCACCAGGTTCATTTGTCCGTTCCGCGCGCCGGCCAACGCGGGCGGAATCGCCAAGGCGGTCATCCAAGCAAACGCCTTCGCCTGATCGGACCGCGGCGCAATCGTGCAGGCAAGACGCCAGACGGCCAGGGCCAATCCGCCGATGCCGAAGACGCGCCAAAGTACGTCGCCGAACGGCAGAAACGCAAATGGTGCGAACAACGCCGCGGCGTGGGGGAAATAGAGAAAGCCGTGCGGGCCTTCGCAATAAATGTCTTGCCCGGCAAACCAGCGGAGGCACGCCTCGCGATAGTTGGGAGTGACGGTTCGCGTCAGAGGCGACGCGATGACGATGGCCGAAATGACGGCCAGGAAAATCGCCCACGCCAACCAGGGCCGCGCGCGGCTCGATCCCGTCGAGCACGGCGCATCGCCGTCGACTGCTGTCATGAAAGTGCGCCTCCCGGTGCGCAAGCCCCGCTCTTTCGGCGCCGCCTATGCTTGTGCTGCGGCAGCGGTCATGTCAGCCAGCCATCCCTAGCTTTGCGCGAGATTTGTAGCCGAAAGGCAGATTTGAAGCAAGGCGGCCTTAGGCGCCTGAGGCCGCCAGCGCTTCAATGATTGAAGGCGAACTCGGTGGAGTTCAGCAGACCCCAAAGAATGTCTTCGTAGACCTGCGAGTCGTTCGCTCTCTCGCCGATCAGCTTTTGCATGGCCGCTTGCTCGTCGGCCGTCGGGCGCCGGGCAAGGGCCAGAATGAAGAGCTGCTCGATAATTTGCTCGGGTGGTTGTTTGGATTCCGCCAGTTGCTTCACTCGTCCGCCGGCGGAAAGCCGCGAGCGGAGCGTGTCGCCGACCGCCAAATGGAGCGTTTGCGAGAGCGTGGGTTCCTTCTTCGTCTCGCAGGCGCAGATCGTGTTGCGGCTGGACCGGCCAAACGTCTCGAAGAACGGATCGCCGAAATGCGGGCCGCTCGTATCGCCGGCCTCGCGCGGATAGTAGTCGATTGCTCGCGTGCCGGCGGGAAAGCCGCGAAAGTTGCGAGGCACGCCGGTGACGACCACGACCGAGTCCATCAATACGTCGGCCCGCAAGCGCCGCAGACGGGCGTGTGAAAACTGCCTCGAGTCGCCCCGGTTGGAGTCATTCGGCTGCGAACTCAGTTGATAAACTCGCGAGTTGCAGATGTCGCGGACCAGACTGCGGAGACTGAACTGCGATTCGACCAGACGCGTTGCCAGTGCATCCAGCAAGGGACCGTTCACAGGCGGATTGCTGACTCGCACATCGTCGACCGGTTCCACAATGCCCCGGCCCATCAACTGGGCCCAGATGCGGTTGGCCAGGTTGCGGCTGAACATGTCGTTGTCGGGCGACGTCAGCCAGGCAGCCAGCGCACGGCGCGGATCGCCGTTCGGGTCGACCGGTTCGACGGCGCCCAGAGTCCTGGCCGGCATGGGGCGCTGGTCGACGATATTCCGCGCTGGCGGCGCCGATGTATCGTAGTAAATCCGCTGCTCGCGCGGCTCCACGCCCGGCTTGCGCTTCATGCCGGTGAAGAAGCTGACGAAGCTGTAATAGTCGTTCATTGTCCAGCGGTCGAACGGATGGTTATGGCACTCCGCGCACTGGATCTGCACGCCCAGAAAGACCTGCGAGAAATCAGCGGCGAACGCCTTTGGCTCGAATCGCGGACCGTGTACCAGCATGGTGTACAAATTGGCCGGACCATTGATCAAGTTGCTGCCCGAAGCAGAGACCATCTCGGAGACGAATTCGTTCAGCGGCCGGTCGTTGCGCAGTTGCGTGCGGATCCATTCGTAAAACGCGTCGGCCGCCTTGATGTGCGTTCCGACCGGGGCATAGTTGCCGCCCATCACGCGCAGCCGCTCGGCCCACAGCGTCGTCCAGAGATCGGCGAAGGCGTCGTCGGCCAGCAACTGGTCGATCTTGGCGGAACGTTTCGTCGGGCTCGCATCCTCCATAAACGCCCGGTACTCTTCGACGGTCGGCGCGCGTCCGGCCAGATCGAGCGTCACGCGCCGCAAGAACGCTTCGTCGTCGCACAAGTCTGACGGCGCGATCCGCAGTTTGTGCAAACGGTCGAAGACAAGCTCGTCGATGTAGTTCACCGCCGGCGGGTTCGGCCATTCGAAGCCTTCGGCCGCCGGCAGCACGATCACCTCGCAGCCGATTGTGAAGCGGTTGAAACGTCCGAAGACGTGCGTATCGCCCGGCCCGTTGGCCGTGACCTGGCCGTCGGCGTCGATCTCCGCCACGCTGGCGTTGTTGCTATGAAAGCGGGCCAGCGTCGTTACATCGCGGCGTGATCCGTCGCTGGCGAGCGCAATCACGCGCAACCGATCGTTGGCGCCCTTTGCTTCAAACTGCAACTGATCGGCTGAGAGTTCCAGGCCGACGACCTCAGCAACTTCGCCGACGTCGTCCTGGGCGCCGCCCTCGATCCATTTGAGCAAGGTGCGATAGTACTCGCTGTCTGTATCGAACAGTTTGCCGCCGGTGTGCGGGACGGCGCCGACCGCCTTCCGCAGCAGCAGGCTGCGCTCAGGACTGGCCAGGTTGACGCGGCGCCCGATCATTTCCTGGGTGATGCGGAAGTAATCACCCTGGGGATCGTAGCCGAACAGCGAAAGATGAAAGCCGTCCTTGCCGCGCGCGGCGCCGTGGCACGTGCCCGAGTTGCAGCCGGCCCGAAACAAGACCGGCATCACGTCGCGACGAAAGCTGACGTCGTCCGCTAGCGCCGGCGTCGCAGCGAGCCAGACTATACAGACGCTCAGACTCGCCACTCGCATTGCGGGATTGTGCATCGTTTTCCGACCAATCATTTGGTTTCCTTTGCCGGATCGATCCGCAACGCCCCGCGGCCGGTGCGCTGTACGATCTGCTGCTGGCCGACAGGCACTTTGACTTCGCAAATCAAGCCGCTTGCCTGTCCGAGCAGCGCTTCATCGGTGGCGGCCAATTCGAACGAGACCGTAGCAGAATCTTTTGTCAGCAGCGGCGCCGGTTCGATTACGTCGACGCCCTTGGGCAAGCCGAGCAGCGTTACGCGAGCCTCGCCTTCGAAGGGCGTATGGTGACGCACGGTCCACGTGTACGCCTTTCGCTCGCCGCGGCGGATGCTCTCCGGTTCGGCCGCCAACTCGACATACGGCTGAGCGACGTTCAGGCTGACGATCTGAGAGGAAACGCGGATGTGTCCGGCGCCAAGAAAAGGATCGATGTCGTCGCGGATCGTGCTGCCGATCACGTACAGCGGCATGGGGCCCAGCGGTGCATTGCCCGAGGCGCCGACTTGTAACACGCCTTCGCTTTGTCCTGCCGGGACGATGGTCGGCGGAGGAGTCGAAACCGAACGGTCCAAGGAGCCGAAGCGGACCTCGACTGCGCCGTCAAAATCGCCGTGCCGCGAGATCTTGACCGGAATGGCCAGCTCGCCGCCGCGAACCAGCGCCGCTGCCGGCTCATCGATGTCGATCGAGAAGGGCGCCGGATCCGTGACGCCCGCCACGTAACGATCCGTTCGCACGGTGCGCCAAGCGCTGCCGCCCGAGTGGTTGATGAAAGGGACGTTCTGCTGGCAACGGGTTTCCACCTGCAACGACGGATCGACCGGGCGGGCCTCGAGCGTGATCACGGCGCCCGTCGCGGCGGCGTCAGGATCGGCGACGAACTGAATCGGCCAGCGGCTGGCGCCTGGCTTGACACGCGGCGTGACGAGTCGAACTCCGTCAGGCAACCCCTTGGCGATCAAGTCGAATTCTGCCATTACGGCATTCCACTGCCCGCCAGGCAGGCTGAGATCGACGGTCCAGCGATTGCCGCGAGGCACAGCCAAACCGCTGACGCGCATCGACTCAGTCCAATCGAACGTGGCGCTGGCCAGTAGCGTCTGCACCACGTTACGCGGCGGCTCGATCTCGATTCGGTAGACGCCCAGCGGACCGCCTGCTCCGCTGGTATCGTGGAGTTCCAGCAGATATTCGCCATCGCGTTTGGGTTCCCAGAGAACCGACGGATCGATCGCTTCCTGCAAGCCGCCGCCGCCGCGAAAGCTCGTGCCAAAGATGTCGTGATCGGTGACCGGAGAATCATCCAATTCCAACTCGGGCGGTTCCGGTTTGCCATCGTCCCCGACAGGCAGGATGCGAATCGCCGCATCAATCGGCGAACCGATCGCCGCGGCGAAGACGCGGACATGCCATTTCTGGCCCTTTTCCGCGGAAAATCGCCACGCGTCAGCGTCGGCGGCGCTATCAATGATGCCGTTCAGCGCTGCGGGCAGTTGCGATACGCGCGTTTCCGTCGCCGCGGAATCTTCCAGCACGTTCGAGTAGGAACTGGCTCTCAGACGCAACGGCGTGGGCGCCGGCGGCGCGTCGTCGCCTCCGCCAAAATAGAAAAAGTCGCCGTCGGTTTCCGAAAGTCGAACGGTTTTCTGGAAATCGCCCCT
>DASZUP010000135.1:0-5604 GCA_035547635.1 Pirellulales bacterium | reverse complement strand
AAGTGCAGCCGCTTCAAATCTGCAGCCGCACGTGCAACGTATTGGGGAAGAAATCGGCGTTGTGCGCCCAGACGGGATGCAGATTGCCGAGCATGCGCGGAGGCCGTTCATTCACGCGCCAGTAGGGGTGCGCTTGCAGCGATTCCTTGGATCGCAAGCTTTCTGCGTCGACGTCGTCAGGCTCCGCCGCCAGCATCAACTCTACGCGCTGATGGCGAATCGTGTGACCCGGACGCAGCGCCGAAGGCATTGGCGATGCCAGATCGGCGGCGAGTGCGACGATATCGATAGGAAAAAGGCCGGCGTTTTCGCCGTCAACGGCACCCTCTCGCGCGGCTCCGCCGCGGAGATTCGCCTGGCTTGCCGCCACAAGACAGACACAGCAGAGGATGAACCTTGCTCGCGACATCGTGCAAGTCCCCAAGGTCACTGGTATCCATGCGCCCTCCCTGGCGCCGCCGGCCACGGTAATTATCGCATTCTTTACGCAATATCCGAAGCGACGTTCGATTACAATTCTGACAGTTGCCCCGCTACAGCGTGAGAGGCAACGCACAAAGAGCCAGGAGAATGCTGATCGACGCGAAGGTGAGCATCCGCCTCACTCGCAGCAACGCAATTACTGGCGGGCAAGTTGCGTTACAGTTCGTTCATCTTTCAGGCCCACGCCGCTGAGTCGCCGTTGCAAGCATTCGCCAAGCAAATAGTGCAGCGTCTGGGCCGCAGCTGCCGGCGGCAGGCCTTCCGGGCGGATGTTGGAAATGCAGTTGCGCTCGGCGTCGGTCCGGCCGGGACGCGGATCATAAACCAGATAAGCGCCCAAGCTATCGGGCGAAGTCAGACCCGGCCGCTCTCCCAATAGGATGACAGCCGCCTTCGCGCCGAGCAGACTGCCAATCTCGTCTTCGATCGCCACGCGGCCATGCGAGACCACGACCAGCGGCGCCAGGTTCCAACGCTCCTGGCGAACAAGCGGCAGTAAGGCAGCCAACAGCGGCGCTGCCTGACGTTCTGCTGCCGGGGCGGACAGACCGTCGGAAATGATGATTGCGATATCCGATGGCGAGGCCTGAGCGGCAATTCGGCTGCGGCTCTCCTCAGCAAGACGACGCCCCAAGTCGGGCCGAGTAAGGTATGTCTTCCGGTCCGGCGCGGCGCTTGCGGCAATGATCGTTTCCACGCCAAGTTGTCCAAGTTCGGCGGCCAGCGAGGCGGGGTTGAACGGCTGCTGGACGGCGTCGCGAGCGTACGCGTGCGCTCGCTGAAAGTCGAGCAACTCGCGCGTCGGCATGCTCCCGCCGGACCGGCCCAAAGCAATACGCGCGGAAGTCAATTCTGTTAGTTGGCGCCAAGGATCGCGCAAGGCGGGAGGCTTCGGTTCCACGTTCACTCCTTGGCGGTAAACTCAGCGGCCAGCAGGCGCCCCTGTTCCGGCGGCAGCAAGCGATTCTGTTGATCGAGCACGCCCATGCGTTCCAGCCACGCTTCGAATTCCGGCGCCGGCCGCAAACCGAGCGCCTGCCGCAGATAGTGGCTATCGTGGAACGACGTCGACTGATAATTCAACATGATGTCGTCGGCGCCTGGCACGCCCATGATGTAGTTGCAGCCGGCCACGCCCAACAGCGTGAGCAGCGTGTCCATATCATCCTGATCGACTTCGGCGTGGTTGGTATAGCAGACGTCGCAACCCATCGGCAGGCCCAGGAGCTTGCCGCAGAAGTGATCTTCCAAGCCCGCGCGGATGATCTGCTTGCCGTCGTAGAGGTACTCCGGACCGATGAATCCGACAACCGTGTTGACCAGCAGCGGCTGGAACTTTCTCGCTACGGCGTAGGCCCGGGCTTCGCACGTCTGCTGGTCTACGCCATGATGCGCGTCGGCGGAGAGGCACGCGCCTTGCCCCGTCTCAAAGTACATCACGTCGTCTCCCGCCGTGCCGCGGCGCAGGCTCAGCGCCGCCTGCCGGGCTTCGTCCAACAGTCGCAGATCGATCCCGAACGCGCGATTGGCGGCCTGCGTTCCCGCAATCGATTGAAACACCAGGTCGACCGGCGCGCCGCGCTCGATGGCCGCGATCTGGTTGGTGACGTGCGCCAACACGCATGACTGCGTCGGTATCTCATAGCGAGCGATCAACTCGTCGATCAGTTTGAGCAGATCGATCGTCGAGCCGACGCGATCGGTGGCGGGATTGACGCCAATCACCGCGTCGCCGCAACCGTAACACAGCCCATCGAAGATCGACGCGGCGATGCCGCGAGGATCGTCCGTCGGATGATTGGGCTGCAACCGCACCGACAGTCGCCCGCGCAAGCCGATCGTGTTGCGGAACCGCGAGACCACCTCGCACTTGCGGGCGGCCAGCACGAGATCCTGGTTGCGCATCAGTTTGCTTACGGCGGCGACCATCTCGGGCGTCAAGCCGGGCGCCAGGCGCCGCAAGGTCTCGCCGTCGGCTTCGTAGGAGAGCAGCCAGTCGCGGAATTCGCCCGTCGTCAGGCCGGCGACAGGTTGAAACGCGTCGGCATCATGTTCATCGAGAATCAGCCGGGTGACTTCGTCCTCTTCGTAGCCGATTAGCGGCTCTGCCAGGAAGGTTGCCAGCGGTACGTCGGCCAGCGTCATCTGGGCCGCCACGCGTTGCTCGGCGCTTTCGGCGGCAATGCCGGCCAACTGGTCGCCGGAGCGAGCCGGGCTGGCCTTGGCCAGCAGATCCTTCAGGTCGCGAAAGGAATATTGCCGGCGTCCCAGCGTGCAATGGTAGGCAGTCATGGCGGCTCGTTATTCAGCCTGCGGCAAGCGAAGAAGCAGGAAGCATGGTCCATGTCATTGTAGCCGCACAAGAGGTTGGGGAGCAAAACCGGGAAACGTGCGGCCGGGGTTGGGGATGATGCGCATGCGCAGGTCGCCATCCGCTGTGTGCCATGCCTTCGTCGGCGCGTCGCCGACGTAGGCATGCTTCGCCGACGTAGGCATGCTTCGAAGCGGCGAGAAGCATGTTTACCCGCTCGGCAAGCCTCGCGTGAAAGCATGCCACCCTTGAAAGCTCCCCCCAACTCCGGTGTTGCAAGAGCATGGCCGGCTATTTAAATCACGGAACCGTCACCGGTTCCGCTACTGAAGACGCTCACGCGCCGGCGCGCTTCGCTTCCAACTCTTCCCAGCGGTGATAGAGCCGATCGACCGTCTCCATCGCGTCGTGCAGTTCGCCGCTTTTGGCGTTCAGCAGCTTGTAATCGCCGTCGGCCAGTGCGGCGACTTCCTGCTGTAGAGCCTCGACTTGCGCTTCCGCCGCGTGCAGGCGGTCTTGCATCTCGTCAAGTTCCCGCTGCTCTTTGTAAGAGAGTTTAACCGGCCTGGGTTTGGGCGTCGGCGCTGCGGCCTTCTTGGGCTTCTCTTCCACCGCCGCCGGCTGCCGATTCTCCTGGGCGGTCTGCCACTGCTGATAATCGGCGTAGAGATGGGCGCCGCCTTCGCCGTCCAGGCCCAGCACCATGGTGGAGAGCCGATCGAGCATGTAGCGATCGTGCGTGATCAACACGATCGCGCCGGAAAACTGCGACAGGCTCTCCTCGAGCACTTCCAGCGAAGGAATGTCGAGATCGTTGGTCGGTTCGTCCAATAGCAGGATGTCGGCCGGCGTGAGCATCAACCGGGCGATCAGGATCCGCGCCTGCTCTCCGCCCGAGAGCTTGCCAACCTGCATATCAAGCTGTTCCGTACGAAACAGAAACCGCTTGGCCCAGGCCACGACATGCACCGGCTTGCCTTGAAAAATCACCTGGTCGCCTTGCGGACAGAGCGCCTCCCGCAAGGTCAGATTGCGATCCACCTGCTCGCGGTTCTGATCGAACCAGACCACTTCCAGCCGCCGGGCGCGATCGATCGAACCGCGCTGCGGCTGCAACTGGCCGGAGAGAATTCGCAGCAGCGTCGTTTTGCCGCTGCCGTTGCTGCCGATCAGCCCCAGGCGATCGCCGGGCGATAGCGTAAAGCTGACCTCGCTGAACAGCTTTCGCTCCCCGAAGCCCATCTCGACGTCTTCGACCGAGAGCAACTTGTTGGCCGTGCGTCCGCTGGCGGAGAAATTGATGTCGACGCGTTTACCTTGCGAGTTTTGCACGCGCAGGTCCGCCAGGTCGGACATCATCCGACCGGCGCGATCGATCCGCGACTGGCTCTTGCCGGTCCGGGCCTTGGGGCCGCGCCGCAGCCATTCAATCTCGCGACGCACCTGGTTGGCCAGCGACTCTTCTTGCCGAGCCTGGGCCTCAAGGAACTCGGCCCGCTTGACCAGCAACTCGCTGTAGTTGCCCGAGACGCGGAAGTAGCCTTGCGGGTAGGCGCGGTTCAGTTCCAAGGCCCGGTTGGTTGCGTTTTCCAACAGGTAGCGGTCGTGGCTGACCATCACGAAGGCGAAGGGCGCATCGCGGAGCAGCTTTTCCAGCCACAGCACGCCTTCCAGGTCGAGGTGGTTCGTCGGCTCATCCAGCAACAGCAGGTCGGGCTGGCGAATCAGCTCTCGGGCCAGCGCCAGCCGCTTTCGCCAGCCTCCGGAGAGCGTTTGGGCCGGCGCCTGAGGATCGTCAAAGCCGAACTTGCCGAGCGTAATCGAGACTTGGGTCTGCCGTTGATACTCCTCGATCGGTTCTGCCGCAAGGGCCTGGGCCAGCACTTGCTGCACCGTGGCGCCCGCCGGGAACACGTCTTCCTGCGGCAGGTAGCCGACGCGCAGCCCCTTGCGACGGGTGCACGAGCCCGAATCGGCTTCCAGCTCGCCGGCCAGGATCCGCAGCAGCGTCGACTTGCCCGAGCCGTTGGGACCGATCAGGCCCAGCCGTTCTCCCTCGAGAATTTCCAGCGAGATGTCGTCGAACAGCAGCCTTGCTCCGAACGACTTGCCAAGCGACTGGCAACTCAGTAACAACGCCATATCGCCTCGCCCGACAAACGGCCTGCCGCGAAGCGGGGCGTGACGCCTCGCCGGGTTCCTCGCCGTGGTGGTATTCTCTGCATCGAGTACTGAGAAGGCGTCGTCTTCCGTAGCGGCGCCGCAATGATCGAGTATTCGGGTGGCCCGAATTCTCGCCCGCGGCGCTCGATTTGCCTGATCGATGTATTCATGGGTTTCTTCGCTTGCCTGCCACTATATCGTATTGCAAGGAGCTTCCTAGGGCTCGGAGGCGCAGCGATGATTTTGCAACCGTAACGGAAGCCTGTAAAGGTTCCGAGAGGCGGCATGCGCGCGCCGGAGACTTCGTCGTCGAGAGGATGATACAGGGCTCGAAATTCTCAAGAATTCCGCTACCACGTCGCGAGGTAAGATTTAATGGTCGAACCGATCCTGGAAACGGGCCCCATGCGAAGCGAGGCCGATCGTCAGTTGGAGCGCGAACTGGAATTGCTCGCGCTGTGGATGGACGGCGTGTTTCGCATCCCGGGCGTGGGAATTCGCTTTGGGCTCGACTCGCTTATCGGGCTGCTGCCCGGCGTCGGCGACGCGCTGACTTCGATTGTTTCGCTCTACATCCTCAGTGCGGCCAGCCGGTTCGGCATTCCGCGCGTCACGCTGGCCAGAATGGCGATGAATATCGCTATCGA
>DASZUP010000134.1:0-7736 GCA_035547635.1 Pirellulales bacterium | reverse complement strand
GTTATCGACGAAGGTCACGCCGCCCGGCAACGCGCCGCTTTCGCTGATCGCCGCCGTTGGGCTGCCCGTGGTGGTCACGTCGAACGTACCTGCCGCGCCGATCGTGAAGGTCGTCGTGGCCGCACTGGTGATGGCCGGGGCGACCGCGGGGCTGACGACTAAGCTGAAGCTCTGCGTGGCGTCGGGCGTCACGCCATTGGCGGCCGTGATGGTAATCGGGTACGTACCCTCGGCGCCGGCGGCCGGCGTGCCGCTGAGCGTGGCGGTGCCATCGCCGTTATCGACGAAGGTGACGTTGGGCGGCAAGGCGCCCGCCTCGGTCAAAGTGGGCGTTGGCGTACCCGCCGTGGTCACGGTAAAAGTGCCGGCCACGCCGACCACGAAGGTCGTCGTGGCGGCGCTAGTGATGGCCGGCGGCCCTTGCACGATCGTCTCAATGCCGTCGAAATTGATGGGCATGGCGTTGGTGAAGGTCCAGCTACCTTGGAAGGGCGGGTTTGGCTCTGCCAGGGCAGCGCCGGTGGCGCCGACCAGGTTGACGCTCAACGTGTCGCCCGGCGCGGTCGTTGGCAGGCCGCCATCGACGAAGATCGTGGTCCCCTCGGCCAGCGTGGGCGGCGTCACGTCAAACGTATCGCTGCCGTCACTGCCGGTCACGTTCAGGTTCGTTACGCCCGAATAATTCACGGCCTGGTCAGTATTGCGCTGAAACGAGCTGCCCGTGATCGTGTCGGTGGCGCCCGTCGCGCCGCTCAGCGGCGTATCGTTGACCGGGGTCCCATTGCTGATCGTGCCGCCGGCCGTCGTGTTGCCCGTCAACGTCAGGTCAGAGAGCGTGAGTGTGGTGAGGTTGCTCGCGTTGATGCCGTTCGCCCCGCCGGTGATTTCAAGATCCGCAACGGTCACATCGGTGGCCGGAGCGCTGATGGTAATCCCGTCGCCGGCCGCGGGCTGGATGATCGCGGTCGGCGGCAAGGCCGTTGTGCCGGTCAGCGTCATGCCGGTGAGCGTCAAGTCCTTGCTGATAGTCACATTCTCGGCATAGGCGCCCGGTAGTACGTTGGTCGTGCCGCCCACATCCACGGCATTCACGCCATCCTGCACGGTGGTGAAGGTGTTGAACCCGTAGGCAATCGGGCCGGGGGCGCCGTCCGGTGCGGCCAGCGGATTGGTGAATCGGCCGGGCGAGCCCCAATTGGCGTTGACGAAGTCAACCGGCAGCGAGCCAATGGCGTTGACCGCGTTGAGATTGGTGGCGGCGCCGCTGGCGGACCGGTTTGCGCCGGTGGCCTGCGTCGAGAGCTCGTTGAGTCCGCGGATGCCAGTGAAACCGTCAATGGCGTTGTTTGTGTTCCAGTTAATGGTGATCGTCGCAGGGGTCGCCGCATCGACATTTTGCAAAAACACGCCATTGGCGTCGCCCACGCGGCTGAGCACGTTGTTCGTAAAGGTAAACTGGTCGCCCGTCACATCGCCGTTGTGCGCGCCGACCCAATAGACGTAGTTCACGTCGGTGAACGTGTTGCCGTCGATCGACATATTGCTCGTTTGCGAGCTAAGCTGCAGGCCGATATCGAGTCGGCGTTGACCCTGGATGCCGAGAAACTGGTTGTCGGCGATGGAGATGTGACTGGCGTTGTCGTCGTTGTGGCCGTTCTCCCAGATGCCCGTTACGATTTCGGCGCCGCCCACGGCCGACGGTAGAAGCTGGAAGATATTGTGGTCGATCGACAGGCCATCGTAGCCCGTGCCGCCGGTGGTGCCGTTTTGAAAACCATAAGAGAACGCGCCATTGCCCGCGGTCCGCGTGCCGTTGCCCATGAAGTCGATCGTATTGCCGGTCATCTTCTGGTTCTGTCCGTGCCAAAAGTAGACCGCGATGCTTTGAAAACCATCCGCCTGACTGTTATCGCTGTCGCCCGCGAGGGCGATGGTGTTGTTTTGGACGAGCGTGCCGTTGAATGCGCCGCCGTTGTTCCAGCCGAGCATCACGCCCGACTCAAAGTTGTCGATATTTAGGTTCGAAATGGTGAGGTTGTCATTTCCCGTGGCGCCGGCGCCGGTGATGGCGGAAAACACGAAGCCGTTATAGGCGGCGTCGGTCGAATCGCCCGCGCCGGTGATGGTGGCGTTCTGAGCCGAACTGGTGATGGTCAGGTTGTTGACGCCGTCGGGCAGGGCCACGCCGCGAATGTCGCCCGTCGGCGCGGTGTTGGTGCTGGCCTCGTAGGCCAGGAGGGCGTTGGCCGCGGTCCAATCAAAGGCGCCCGAGAGGTCGATCGTCTGCCCCGTGGCGGCCGCGCCGATGGCGTTCTGCAACAAAGTAAAATCGTTCACCGCGGGGCTTTGGTCGCCAAGCGGCGCCACGGGCACGATCGTGGGCAACTGAAATCCGGGCGCCGTCGGATCGGCGTCGGTGTCGTAGATCAGCCAGGGCGCGTAGGTGACTTGATTGAGGAAGTCGACAATGGTCTGGCCGCTGCCGCCGACGTTGCTGGCGATGGTCGGGCCGGAAACGTCGCCCCACCAGTTCTTGCTGGCGTCGAGCGTGCCGGTATAGGGAGTGCCCGTGATGCCGATGTTGAGGCCCGCCGTCGTGCTGCCGAGGATGCTGTTGTAATTGACGGCGACGTTGGCGCTCGCGCCAAAGCCATAGCCATCGTCGGTGACGGAAACGCCGTACACGTTGTTGGCGAGGTTATTGTTGAGGATGGAAAGATTCGTGTCGTCACCGGCCAAATGGATTGCCGACGCACCGCCCTCGGTGGTGATGTCGTTATCGTTGAAGACCCCGCCGTCAACCGCGATGGCATAGATGGCGGAATTGCCGCTGGCGGTGATGTCGATGCTGTTGTTGCTGACGGTCACGTTCTTGTTTTGGTCGGCTGTCACCGCGGCAAAGGTAATCGCGCTGTTGCTGGTCACGTTGTTGATGACGTTGCTGTCGATCGTCAGGCCGTTGACACCCCCGTCGGAATAGATGGCCGTGCCCCCCGCGGGACCTGCGACGTTGTTGCCGGTGAGCAGGTTGTTCTGGATCAACGACGGCCCGTTGCTATTGGCATAGATGCCAATCGAATTGTTCCCGACGATATTGTTGAGCAACTGGACGCCGCTCGTGGCGGCGCCCATCGAGATGCCGGCTGCCGCGGCGTCTTGGACCGTGAAGCCGTCGACAGTCACGTCGTTGGCCCCGATGTCGATGACGTCGAGGCTCGGCGTGGCCTGCGCGTCGATGATGGCCTCGGCGCTGCGCGTGCCCGTGTTGGGGTCCACCCCGAAGTTCGGCCCGTTCAGCGTGATAGGCAGGTTCAGCGCGATGGAGTGCTCATCGTATGTGCCCGGCGCTACGTCGACTGTGCCGCCCGACGAAACGTTTGCTACGGCCGCAGCGATACTCGTGAACGCATCGGCGCCAAAGGTCAGGCCGGTCACCGGCGAGGTGAACTGTCCGCCGCCGTTCCAGGTTACCGTGTCGCCCGGCTGGGGATTGCCCGGATTGCTGGGATCCGTGAAATCGGCCGCGTTCGCCACGTAGGCGGTCGTGACCGATAGCAGCCGGCGATCCTCCAGGGGCTCAATGAATTTGCTTCGAGCGCGTTCGATCGAAGCCGAGCGTCGCGAACGGGGGCCTGTCAAGGCCGATAGAAGTGAACCGCTCGATTTGGAATTCTTCCGTTCAAACAGTGATGCAAAGCGCATGATCACACCTCATCCACGGCGGTGAACGCATAAAAAAACACAACCTGACCGCCTGGCAACGTTGCCAAGAGCTGCTCCCTCGAGCGGTCCCTCAGATCTTGCGCCGAGTCTGCCTGGCGCAATTCAGATTCTGCCCTAGTAATCACGGACCTGAACAAACGGTTCCGTGCGGCGCGCGTCGTCTCTTTACGGCAGCGTCATACGATGGAAAGCGGCGCCATGCCGCTTTAAATCTATACGAATCCCGCCCCCCCTCGAAGCGGAAGCATTCGGCGAGGTCGATGATAATCGCGAATATCGGTCCCGTCAACGAGCTGATTCATTGCTGGCCATTCGCCAGCTCGATCACTCGCGCTCAAGCGATATTTCGATGAACCGCCCCTGCCGGAGTTGGAGCGGAACGCCTGGCCTTACGGAGACGGCCAATTGCAACTCGGCGTCGCCGAGCGTTCTGGCGCCGTGGCATTGCCGAATTTAGAATGTTCGCCAGCAGGGAATCACGATCCCTGCGTCGTCGCCGATGTGCGGTCCAATCTCCGGCGACGGTTTTTCTTTGCTCCTCACAGTTCTCTTGTCGCAAATGGCAGGCGCCACGAACCCGGCGTGTTCAGGGGAGCGCGTTGCCGACCGGCTCAAACTCGACGCAAACGCGGAACCGTACGAGGGGTGACGCTGGCCGATGGCACGGCGTTGAAGCTCGAAACGTACGGCGATGAGTAGGCTCGCGGCAATATCGTTCGCGGAGCCGTGAGGGTGAAGGCGAATGCATTCCAGAACCAATTTCGAGATTTCGGGAGCTACGGAGGCAAAAGCAAAGCCGCCGCCAACCATCGGCGCCCCCCCGCACCCAAGAACATTGATTGTTCGTACCGCAGGTCGTCCTCGGTCAGAGACTGCTGCCAGTCATGCAATCGGCCTGTGGGGGACTCGCGCTGGCCAACGTTCGTGATCTGCGCCGCAAAAGTGCATGCCTTAACTGTGGTTTTCCACTGGCCGTCCCTTAAGTCGTCCAGTTTGGCGCGAACGCAGCGCGCATTTTCGTCAGTGGGGGGCATCGACCTCTGCGCGCAAGGCTCGCGGCGGCCAAGCGGCACCGGGGCACCGGACCCAAGCGCGCAGGGGCCAGCTGATTTATCCCTGAGGAGTCGAGCGAGGCATCCCGACTGATGGAGCCGAGCACCGAGCAGATTGGCGCCATTCGCCCCATGAGTGCGACCGCGCACGTCAGCTCGGAGCGCATGTGGCGAATTTCGCGGCGCATTGCTAAAGTACTGCGGTGGATGCGGGAGGGCGGCCGTTAGACGAGGACCGGCCACGCGCCGTCGGGACATATTCTGCCGGGTAGCTGCTGAGGTGCGACGCAGATGTATTTGGCTACTGTTGCTTCGACTGGGTTGATTCTTCTGGTCGCGCCGGCGGCAGGCGCTGCGGCTGACAGCCAAGGACGCAGCGCACATCCCCGACTCTATATGACGGCGATGGACTTGCCCCGGCTGCGCGCCGCGCGGAACGAGGGCGTTCATGCGCGAATCTGGGCGAATCTGAAAGAGAGCGCCGACTGGTGTGCGCGGCAAACGCCGCGAACCGAATGGATTCCGACGCTTGAGCCGGATCCGATGTTTGAGAACCTCTACGACCGCTTTTACGGAGCCATGCACGACATGGCCATCCTCGAACACCTCGCTTTTGCGTCGATCTTGTCCGACCCCGCCGACGATCCCTATTTCGAGGCGGCGCGCCGCTGGACGTTGGCGACCGCCAAAATCTGGAAGCAAGAGGCGTCCAACAAGGCCGACCAGAGCAAGGCCTATGCCGTGTTGCGGATCGTGAAGGCGCTGGCGGTGGCCTACGACTTGCTTTACGAGCGCCTCAGCGAATCGGAACGGGCGCAGTGCCGCGCCACGTTGACCGACGTCGCCAGAGAATACTTCGCCTTTTTCGCCGATCCGGTCGCGGCCGGCGAAGGCTACAACAAGCACCACGGCAACGTCGATGTCACGTCGTTCGGAGTCGTCGCGCTGTCCGTTCTGGACGAAGTTCCCGAGGCACGGGCGTGGCTCGACCGCGCGATCCAGAAACATGTCGACTATTTATTGCCGCACGGGCTGACCCCTAGCGGCACGAACGCTCAGAGTTCGAACTTCTGGGCTTCGACGCTCCAGTATCGCATCTTTTTCCTGGACGCCCTGCGCCGGGCGACGGGCCGAGACCTGTGCGAGGAATTCCCGGATGCGCTGCCGGGCCGCATCGCATTGGCGGCGGTGGCCGGCGAGCAGCCGGCGCATCTTCGCTACAATGAGTCCCATCGTTCCGTGCTGTTCGCGCCCTCCTACGGCCAATTCAACTACTGGTCGCCCGTGTTGCTCTTCCTCGCCCACGAACAACAGCGGCCCATTTATCAGCACCTCGCGCTCTGGGATCAGTCTCTTGGCAGCCTGCAGCGAACTCGCTACGTCACGCCAACCCGGAAAGAAGAGCTGCTGTTCAGCTTCGGCGGCTACTGCTATGTCTGGTACGACCCCGCCGTGCCGGACGCTATCGAGGCCGACCTACCGCGCGCCTTCGCGTTTCCGGAACCAGAAGTCAACGAAGCCTATCTTCGCGACTCATACTTGCCCGAGGGCATCGTGGTCGGCATGCAAAAGGGCGCCCTGATTATTCACGCTGGCGGCCGGCCGGTGTATGTCGACCTCGAAACGAACGACGCCAACAATCCAGCCAAACCGGTTGATGAGCAGCTCGTCGCCGACGATGGCCGACTCGCGAAAATCCGTTGCGTTGGACCCGCTTCGCAAGGAGTCGGCCAGCAGCTCGTCGAATTACTGCGACCAGGCAAGTTGCACGTTCGCCGGGAGTGTTCGCAGCCATTGAAGTGGTGGTACGGGGGAGAAGCGCAACGCGACGGCAATTCGCTCGCATGGCCGGACGGGACGAAGCTGACCGTCACCCGCGGCCGCCTCGCTGAGATCGACCCACGCGGCTATACCGAGACCAAAGTCCACTACGGCGGCATGCGGTTCGCGGACCCGCACCCCTTCGTTTATCCCGTGGTGACATTGGCGCCCGAAGGCGGCGTTGTGGAATGGACGGTTGCCGTGAGTAGGCAATGACCGATCTGGGAATGAGCAACGACGACAAGTCACCGGGAGCTTGGCGGGCCGAACGCGTTATCGGTGATGCAAATTGGAGCGGAAGTCGAAAACTGGTCTGTAGGGGATTTTTCACCCCACAAGTAAATCGCCATCCCAGGCGTACAAAAGCCGTGAACCAGACCAATAGTCGTCCATTTGTGCCCGCTGAAGGCAGGCATTAGACAGCCGAGTTTGTGCCGGGGCGATTCGGATGGTCGACCAATCCGCCTTCATTCATGTCGTATGGGATAACGACGAGGGCACTCACGGCGGCCATGCTCGCCGACGGAGCTTGCCCGACGCGCCCGCCCCGGAGGGCTATTGGCCCTCTCTCCACGCGGCCAACGAGAACATCTGCCTGGTACGGCCCGCCTCCTGATCGCCGCTGGTGCGGACGTCAACCTCGCCATGCCGGACGGCATGACCGCCCTGATGCACGCGATCGACGTCGAGAGCGACGCGGCCTGTCAGGCCAACGTCCGAGAGCATGAAATGTCGCTGGAGTTGACTATTCTCCTCCTCAACTCGAGGGCGGCGCCGACACCGGAGGCGTACTCTTGGGCCCGATGCAGCTACGGCAGCCGGAGGATATTGGGACTCCTCGCGAACTACGGTGACCTCCTCCCTTAACTTGGCGGAATCCGAGCGGCCCGCCGATCGTCGTGCTTCAACAGCCCGCCCAGCCACTCGCGACATGCAATCTGAGAAATCGGAAGTTGATCGGCCATCGATTCGACCTTAGCCAACCTCGCCCTGTTGAAGGCCCGACGCTGCAAGCGAGTCACGGAACCTGGTCGGCAATGCCGAAAACACGTACGGGCTGGAAGTTCTTCCTCCACCCTTTATTACCGCGTTAAGCCCGCCTGCATAAAGTCATCGTAGTGCACAATCTCGGCGACCCAT
>DASZUP010000133.1:0-1984 GCA_035547635.1 Pirellulales bacterium | reverse complement strand
CGATCGAGCAGGTGCGCGAGAGCGAACGTGCCGATGCCGAAAGCCGACTGGGCCAGAAACTGTCGACGGCTGCGATGCCGGGGATCAATCCACATACAAGAACTCGTTGGAGCTGAGGAGTTGCTGACAAAAACTGGTAAGAGCCGATAGCTCATGGTCCGACTTGTCGCCGCTGGCTCGCAAGGCGGCGGCTTGCTGGCTGACGAACTGACAGGCCAGTTCCAATTCTTCCGGCGTCGCCTGACGCTGATAAGCGAGCTGCCAGGCGTAGGCGAGTTGCTGCGGCAGCGAAACGCCCAGCGCGCCATGAAAGTCGCTGGCGGAGTTCCAGTGGTCCAGTTCGTGGTTCTGCGCGTCGAGCAGCTTGAGATCGACGTTCCACGTGAACGAATCGGAATTGACGTCGCCAAAGCAATCGACAACGAAATCGAGCGTGTCGCCCATTTGCACTTCGATCTTTGCGACGTCCGTGGCCGTCTCGAGTTTCTTAACCGCCCACTCTCCGTGCAAGCCCGAGCGGCTGGAGACGATGCGGCCGCGCACGCCGTCGCCGTTTTCCGATGGGTGATTGAGCTTGCCGGAAACCGCGACCAGGCCGCTGCGCGGTGCGGTCCAGCGGCGAACCACGGCGTGCTGCTGGTCATTGCCTGCATGGCCTCCCGCGGCGTGGAGAATCGCCCAGCCGATTTTGGCATCGGGCAACGCGGCGCCTCCTTGCCAGGCCGAGCCGGTGAAGTGCGGCAGCGGCGTGAACTGTACCACGCGGTTCTCGGCGGCGCCGAATGCGCCGTAGCCGTATTGCCATACTTCGCCGTGCCGCGGGTACTTTTCGGCGAGCGACTGCACCGCCGGCAAAGCAAAGTCGCTCGGAGTTTCCGACCGCAAACGCTGCGCGAACTGTCCCGCGTGCTTGAGCACGAAGTCGCTGTTCATCAGCATCAGCGACTGCGGCGCGCCGGTGCTCGGGACGCGCCGTTCGCAATTCAAAGTCATTACCGGCGCATCGAAGGTGGTCAGGAAGGAGACCGGCTTCGACCGCCGCACTTGTAGATACACGCTGCGGCGCGGAGCGTCGTCTTTCACCACCACCTGCCCGACGAAGTCTTCTTCCACCGCAACGGCCGGACCAAACTGCGTGCGGTCCAACTTGCCGCTGACAGCCAGAATGCGATCTCGCAGGATTTCTGCTTCCAGCCGCCGCACCGGATAGTGCCAGTAGTAAGCGTTATCGCCGTCGACGGCCCGGGGATCGACGGCGCCTTCGGCCGTCGGCCGGGGAACGGACGATTGACGATACACGGTTGAAAGCATGATCTGCTTGTGTAGTTGCTTCAGCCGCCAGCCTTGACGGGCGAATTCGCTTGCCAGCCAATCGATCAACTCCGGATGCGTCGGACGCACGCCGAGCATGCCGAAGTCGCCGGCCGTATCGACGAACGTGCGGCCGAAGTGATGCAGCCAAATCCGATTGACCAGCACGCGGCCGGTGAGCGGGTGCTGGCCGTTCATCAGGTGCTTGGCCAGCGCCAAGCGGCGACCGGACGTCGGCCGTTGCGGATCGTTATCGGGAATCTCAAACCGCTGTCCGTCAGGCGCCGCGATGGTCAGGCCGCCCGGCTTGACCTCCTGTGTCGGCTGACGGTAGTCGCCGCGATAAAACACGTGCGTGACGGGCAGCGTGCCGGGAACTTCGCTGAGCACGCTGACGAAATCTTCCACCGGCTTTTCCGCTCGCTTGGCGGCGATCTTCGCCTGGTCGGCCTTCAGCTCCTCGGCCGCTTTCGGATTGTACTGGTAGAGCACGCCGGCCGTGATATTCACTTTCGGGTTCAGCGCCAGCAATTGCTTCTGCTCTTCGGTCCGCTTGGCGGCCGGCGCGTTGTACGCATCGCGCAGCTTGCCGCGCTGGTCTTCTGGGAAGTTTTCGAGTTCCTTCTCCAACGCCTCGGCGATGAACTTGGCCTGCTTGGCGTTGTAATCGTCT
>DASZUP010000132.1:0-8278 GCA_035547635.1 Pirellulales bacterium | reverse complement strand
GGTGGGCAGCGGCTCGTCGGCTTCCGCCGCGTGAGCTTGCCACCATGCTTCGGCCTCTTCCTGGCGCCAATTGCCGGCTTCGGCGCAGGCCTCAAGCGCAGCGGCCAACGCTTTGGCCGAGGCCGGGCGATCTTCGGGCTTCTTGGCCAGGCACTGCAGCAATAGCGATTCCAAATCGGCGGAGATGGACCGACCGGCCCGGCGGCTGGGCGGTTCGGCCGGTTGGTTGACCTGTTGCATGCAGATCTCGACAAGAGTCTTGCCCTGAAAGACCGTTGTGCCGGTCAGTAAGAAGTAACCCACAGCGCCAACGGCGTACAAGTCGCTCTTGGCGTCCACCTCGTCGGGACGTTCAATCGCTTCGGGCGATAGATAAAGCGGTGTGCCGGTGATCGTGTTCACGGCGGTGAGCGTTAACTCGCGCTCGGATTGGGCGGACTTGACCAGTCCGAAATCGAGCAGCTTGACGAAGTCGAACAACCCGCCGCGCTGGTTCAAGACGATATTGGCCGGCTTGATATCGCGATGAATCAAGCCGATGCCATGCGCTTCGTTAAGCGAGCCGCAGACCTGCGAAAGAATGTGGATCACGCGAGCTTCAGGCTGAGGCCCAAAGCGGTCAACGAGACATTCCAGGTTGATGCCGTCCAGGAATTCCATGGCGTAATAGAACACGCCCTCGGGCGTGCGGCCAAAATCGAACACGGCAATCGTGTTCGGATGGTTCAACTGGCTGGTCAGTTGAACCTCGCGTTCGAAACGGCGGATCGTCTCATCGGTGGTTCTGTCGACGTCCAGCAGCTTGATGGCAGTCGGTCGGCGGAGCATGGCGTGACGACCACGATAAACCGAGCCCATTCCGCCCTGACCGATGAGTTCATCGAGCGTGTATTGGCCGAGTCTTTTGGCCTCCAAGGCCGCGTGCCGCATTGAGCGCCGCATCCGCGCAACCACGACCGTGAAGACGAAGATCGCCGCGGCGCTAAGCGCTAACAGGGCATACAAGCCCCACAAGGCGGCTCGCAGGATATAGGCCGGACGGTAGGCTTCAGCAGCGTCGACTTCCGTCGCAACGCCAAAGCCATATTCGGGCATCCAGGTCCAGGCGCCGATCACCGGCACGCCGCGATAGTCCCGATATCCGTTGACGTCGACTCCCGGGCGCCCTGCGATCGCTTCGGCCGCCATCCGCGTCAGGTTCAACTCGCTGCGGCGTTTTGCCGCCGGTTTGCCGGTTGTCAGGTCAGCGAGCGGGTCCTTCAATTCGAGCGTCAAGATCGAGCGGGAGCCCGGTTGATCCGGGATTAGGCCGATGCGCTTCAATTCGTCATCAAAGCGGCTCTGCGACAGCAGCAGGCCCGACTTGTCGAACGCAAAGGTCTCGCCGCTCTCGCCGAAGCGCGCCACGTTCAAGATGCGGGTGAATTCGCCTTCCGGCCGCAGGCGGAAACACAAGGCGCCAATCACCTTGCCGGCGGCTCGCAACGGCGCAACCGCCAGCATGGTCGGAGCGTTGGCGCGTAGCTCATCTCCATCCCCGGGGTGCGGCGCGACCGAAGCAAAAGGGCGAGAGACCGTCGAGCGGCCGGCGAGCGCCGTTTGCAGGAACTCGCCAAAGCGGGGCGGCGCCGGGCGGCCGATCCATTCATCTCGCGAAGACGCCGCACAACGCTGCTGAGGGTCGACAATGGCGAAATCGACGTAACCGTGGGCTTTCATGGCCGGCAGCAGCGCCGCTCGCAATTCCGGCAGTTCGCTCGCCTGCAACAATTCGACTGCCGTCGTCTCAGGCCGAGTTGACAAGTCAGTAATTCGGCGAGCCAATACCGCCACCTGCGGCGAATTAGCCGCCGTCTCGGCATTTGACTGCTGAGTGCTCAGCCAGATGCGCAACGCCTCGACGTCGGTGTCCAGCATGGCCGTCAACTGGCTGGCCATTGAGACCTCGATCGAGCGCTCCACGTGGCTGCGAATCGTGTAGCCGATCAGCGCCAGGATTACTGCTGCAATCAACGGCCATGCCCAAAGCTGTTTGCGGAGAAAGAGGTTGGTCGCGGAAAACGACCGGCGCAGACTCCTTGAGGCGGACAACGACAAGCCAATGGCAGACTTCACGCGCGAGAACCTCCACGTCGCCCGGCCGGTATCGCCGTCGCACACGCCCCGGCCATCGGGCATTCTCTTGTCAGACGTTACGCGATCGCAAACCGACCGGCAAGTTTGCGGCCGGCCGATGATCGCCGTGAATAATCTGCCAGAACTAAAAAACGCTAGGGCGATTTGCCCAGCCCAAAACCGAAGCTTTGCCCCAGTTCCTGAGTTTTCCATTCAACCTGCTGCTCCACACGGTCGCCGCGGGCGAAGCTCAGGTTCCATTCGAGCTGGTCGTAGCCGCGCCGCCGCAGCACAATGCGGTGCTTGCCCGGCGGCAGCGAAATCTTCGCCGGGTCCGCCGATGGAATCGCGACTTGCTCGCCGTCGACGTCCAGCCGGCTGCCGCTGCGCTGGTCCGTCGGCCAATGCAGAACGAGCTGTGCCGGACGCATGATCCAGAACAACAGCGCCAGGACCGGCACGCTGATCGCCACGCCCACGCCAATACCGAGCGCCCAGTTCTTGGCCGGCGCGGCGGGGCCGCTCACCGGGCGGACGCTCGCAGCGCTGACGCGTTTTCGTGGCGGGACCGGTTCAGCGGCAGGCGCCGGAAACGAATCCGGCTCGAATACAACGGCTGCGGAAGCCTGCGGTGCGAGATTCTCTAGTGACGGCGTCGGCGATTCATTCAACGCAGCCGCCGGAGTCGGTAGGGCCATGTCCGGCGCCGCGGGTCGCTCGTCTTGCGAGAGTTGGCTTAAGAACGATCCCAAGGCGTGGTCGCCCGGCGCAGACGTTGGGGCAATCGGCGCAGTTGGTGCGACAGCAGGTTGCGGAGACGCCGATGCAATCGGCGGCGGCGGCGGAGGCGTCGGCTTGGCGAGCTTGCCATCCGCGGTGAGCGGGAACAGGGCGTTGGCAATCTCAGCCGGCGATTGGTATCGCTCTTCGGGGTCACGGCACAGCATCTTTGCCACGATCCGATCCAGTTGCTCCGGGATTTCGGGGCGCACGCTCGAAGCCAGGCGAGCGTCTTGCGATACGCGGGCCAGCAGTTTTTCCGAGCTCGTCTCGCCCTCGTAGGGCAGCGCGCCGGTGAGGCATTTAAAGAGCGTACAGCCCAGGCTGAAAATGTCCGAGCGCACATCGGCCAGATCGGTCTGCTCGACCTGTTCCGGCGCAATATAGTCGACCGTACCCATGATCTGGCCGGGGACGCGCAGTGCGGCCTCGTCGGGCGCTTCGTCGCCCATCCAGCGAGCCAGGCCCAAATCGAGAATCTTGACCTGCGGGCGGCTCCACGGCTCGGGATCTTCCACGAGCAGGTTTTCCGGCTTGATGTCGCGGTGGACCAGCCCGCGTTGATGAGCATGCTCCAGGCCGAGGGCCGCCTGCCGGATGCAGTCGCAGACCCAATCGATCGGCAATTGCGGATGCTGGCGCAGCCAGACTCGCAGATCCTGGCCGCGGCCGTACTCCATCACCAGAAAGTGCATTCCGCCCGCGCAATCGGCATCGTACGCGCCGATGATATTCGGGTGGCTTACCGCGCACAGCAAGCGAACTTCCGCCTGAAACCGCTTCATGGCCAAGGGGTTGGACAACACGGTCTTGTTCATCACCTTCAGGGCGACGACGCGGTCGGTCATGGCATGGTGAGCCGTGAATACCACGCCCATGCCTCCCCCGCCAAGCCGTTCGAGCAGCTTGTACTTGCCCATAAAAAAGGCGTAGCGGCCGTTCAGCAGTTGCTTCGACTGCCAGTCCGTAAGCCAGCCGCGGGCGACCAGTTCTTGCGCCCAATCGGCCGGCGGCCGGTCGGGATCCGCCGCCAATTCGCGCGCCGTCTCGGCCAACTGCTCCTCCGACAGCAGCCGGCTCTTGTGTAGCAGCGTAATGAAGTGTTGAGCCGTGGTCACATCCACCGCGGCATCCCCCTCCCGATTGTGGCGCTGGCGGCCTGGACGCTCCCGACCCGCTTTCCCCGCATTCTCCCGAGTATAACCGCCGAATCCTGCGGAGACAGTAGGAAGAGCCGGCGGAGACAGTAGGGAGAGATCGTACAACGCGACGGAGCATCGGCGGTCGTCGCGGGCCAAACGGCTCTGCGAGCACCCAACGCCGCGACGGTCCGCGTCGGCGGGGCCCAGCGGGCGTCCTGTTTTATGTTCGCCGGCGCCGTGGGCGTCTGGGCGCCGCCTGAACCGAGAACTCCGGTTTTCCGCCTTCCCACCTTTGAGCCGCCTGTGTTATACTGCCCGGTTCTTTCATCCTTCCGCAGATAGTTCTCTGCGCAGAGAGCCGGGCGGATGAGACGTTCAATATTCTTTTGGCCGATCGTTGGTTAGGGCGACTGGGCGTTCCAGCCCGTTGAATGAGTCCCCGGCAGCCGACGGTCGGATGTTGGCACTCCATGGTTAATCGCAATCTGATTCGCGGACTCGATCTCGACGAACAAGAGTGGGAACAGGAACTCGCAGCCGCCCTCGAGGGCGCCGATCCTGATGAAATTGAATGGGGCGGCGAAGATATCGCCATCAACGAGATCGTCGCGGGTCGCGTGCTGCGCGTCGAGGGGGACCTGGTCCTTATCGACGTCGGCTATAAGAGCGAAGGGACGATTCCTCTCAGCGAATGGGGCGAAGAAGAAGCCCCGCCCGAGCCCGGGCAGACCGTCAAGGTGCTGATCGAGGAAATCGAAGACGCGCATGCCACCGCCGACGAGGCGGGCATGATTAGCCTCAGCAAGCGCAAGGCCGAAAAGATCGAGGCCTGGAAGGCGGTCATGGAGTCGGTTCACGAAGGCGACATCGTCACCGGCGTGGCCACCCGCAAAATCAAAGGCGGATTGCTGGTCGATATCGGCGTCAATGTGTTCTTGCCGGCCAGCCAGGTGGATATTCGCCGCCCGCCCGACATTGGCGATTATATCGGTCGCACCATCCAGTGCGTGGTGTTGAAGATCGACGAAGCCCGCCGCAACATCGTGGTCAGCCGCCGTTCCTTGATCGAAAGCGAACGAGCCGAGAAGAAATCGCGGCTGCTGCGCGAACTGGAAGTGGGCCAGCTCCGCAAGGGCACGGTCAAGAACATCGCCGAGTTCGGCGCATTCGTCGACTTGGGCGGCATCGACGGCCTGCTGCACATCACCGACATGAGCTGGGGCCGGATCGGCCATCCTTCGGAGTTGGTCTCGATCGACCAGGAAATCGAAGTGCAGATCCTGCACATCGACCGCGAAAAGGAAAAGATCGCGCTGGGCCTGAAACAGAAGTCGGCCAGTCCCTGGGAAAACGTCGCGGACAAGTACCCCGTCGGCAGTCGCGTGAAGGGAACCGTCGTCAACGTGATGAGCTACGGCGCCTTCGTCAAGCTGGAAGAAGGCATCGAAGGCCTGGTCCACATCAGCGAGATGTCGTGGACCAAGAGGATCAGCCATCCCAACGAGTTGGTCCACATCGACGACGAAATCGAGGTCGTCGTGCTGGGCATCAACAAGGAAAAGCAGGAGATCTCGCTCGGCATGAAGCAAACCCAGGAAAACCCCTGGGACAAGGTTGCCGAGCGCTATCCGCCGGGAACGCCGGTGACCGGCGTGGTCCGCAACCTGACGAATTACGGCGCCTTCATCGAGATCGAGGAAGGCATCGACGGCCTGCTGCACGTCAGCGACATGAGCTGGACTCGCAAGATCAGCCACCCCAGCGAAGTCGTGGAAAAGGGCCAGCAGATCGAGTGCCGGGTGCTGTCCGTCGACCAACAGCGACGCCGGATCGCGTTGGGACTGAAGCAGTTGCAGGAAGATCCCTGGGCCAGCGACATTCCTAACAAGTATCAGCCGGGCCAGGTGGTCAAGGGCACAGTCACCAAGCTCACCAATTTCGGCGTGTTCGTCGGGCTGGAGAACGGCCTGGAAGGGCTGCTGCACATTTCCGAGCTGGCGGATCACAAAGTCGAAAACCCTGAAGAAGTCGTCAAGGTGGGCGACGAAATCGAGGTCAAGATTTTGCGAGTCGACTCGGAAGAGCGCAAGATCGGCCTGAGCCGCAAACGCGTCGAGTGGAACGAAGAGGATCGCGGCGAGGAAGGGGGCGGCGGCGCTCCTTCGCAGCCATCCTCGCCGACCGTGCCCAGCATTCCGGATTCGGAGCTCAAGGGCGGCACCGGCAGCGGAAAAGGCCCGCTGTTCAAAGCGCCTGAGCCCCGCGCCAGCGAAGACAGTTGAGCGAATCAGGCAGGCTGGAACTCGGACGACGCGTCTAATTAGTCCGACTGCGCGGATTGGTCGGGCTCGGCATTGAGTGAAGTCGAGCCAATGCTTTAGCCGTAGCAGAATCTGCGAAGATTCCGGGCATGAAGCGCCACGCCGCGTTAACAGCTTGAGTACCGCAAGAAACACCCGGAATTCTCACGAATTCCGCTACTGCAAAACTTCCCGTTGCACTCTAGGCGCAACGCGTCTGCAGCGGTACGAGTTAATCCAGGCGCATTTCAGCGGCCCCGCCGGCTAAAAACCGGCGGGGTCGTTGCGTTCGGCGCCGCCCGAAGGCTGCTCACATCCGGCGCAGCTTGTCGCCAGACCGCTTCCTTGCAGAAACGCTCGCACGCGCGTCGATAGTTGTGGTTGTTCTTACCCCGTGCCCGCGCTTCAATGGTATAGCCCCTAAGATGCCTAAGACACGACGCCGATCCAATGCCGCAGTACAGTCTCCCTTGGAGACGTATTTGCGTGAAATCAACGAGACCTCGCTGCTCACGGCCGCCGACGAGCAGGAGCTGGCGCTGGCCATCGGCCGCGGCGACATTCAGGCCCGCGACCGCATGGTCCGCGCCAACCTGCGGCTGGTGGTCAACATCGCCCGCGGCTATACGGGCAAAGGGCTCGGGCTGCAGGACCTGATCGAGGAAGGCAACCTCGGCTTGCTCCGCGCCGTCGAGGGCTTCGATCCGGCGATGGGCACGCGCTTCAGCACCTACGCCAGCTACTGGATCAAGCAGTCGATCAAACGCGCCTTGATCAACACGGCCAAGACGATCCGCATCCCGGCGTACATGGTGGAGCTGTTGAGCAAGTGGCGCCGCGCCACGGTGCGATTGTCGGAAGAGCTGGGACGCACGCCGACGCCCGAAGAGGTGGCGCGCGTGCTCGGTCTGCCGCGGAAGAAACTGCCGATCATCAAGAAGGCCATTCGCATCTATAACTCGACCCCGCAAACCGACCAGGCCGACGCCGGCTGGTCCCTGGGCGAAATGATCATGGACGAACGGGCCAAGAGCCCGGAAGAAGAAATGGTCGAAGGAGACGACATGACGCACGTCATGCGTCTGCTGGAAACCATGGACGCTCGCGAAGCCACGATATTGCGAATGCGATTCGGCCTGGACGACAACGAGCCGCGCACGCTCAAGGAGATCGGCGAGCAGCTCGGGCTGACGCGTGAACGCGTGCGGCAGATCGAAACCGAAGCGCTCGGCAAGCTGGCCGAGTGTCTGGAAGGCCCCAGCCGGTTTTCCTGAAGTTCGACGCTTATGCGTGACGCTGCTCAAACAGTTTCACGGCCGTCTGGACAATCAGCATGTGCTGCCGCACGCGCTGCTCGAAGGGGCCGCGCATGCCGGTTTCGACGGTGAAGCTGGGACCATACCTGGCCGAAGCGTAATCCGCCAGGTTCAGCCCCTCCCCGCGTTCGCTTGGGTCCAGCCAGAACACGCCCGGTTCAAGCCTCTCGAAAAATGAACCGGGCGAATATTCTTCAGGCGCCAGCGTTCCGCCTGCAGCGGCCACGGCACTGGCGCTTTCATGGGCCATCCGCCGTTCCCAGATCTCATCCTGTTCGGTCTTTTGCCGACGGGCCGACATCCAGAAGAAGGCGTTGCCGTGTTCGTGGAGATCGAACGTCAAACCGGGCGAGATTTCCGCCATCAGCTCCCGCGCCGCGCGGACTTCGGCCGGCGCCCAGGACGTATCGTGAAAGCGATTCAGGTGCAGGACCTCGCCTTCCGGCGTGACCACCAGCGTATAAGCTCGCTCGAGCGGCGCTGCGCCAGGCATGTCGTCGCTGCGCGAAGGGAAATAAATCCGGCGGCCGCGCAGCGCGTCGAGGAACTTCGCCCCTTTGTCCACCTGGCGGTAAAGCCCGCGGTTGGCATAGCCGTATTCGCCGATCGAGGCCAAAAGCGTGCC
>DASZUP010000131.1:0-27288 GCA_035547635.1 Pirellulales bacterium | reverse complement strand
CTCGCGAAAGTTCTACCAAGGCCTGATCCAGGCCGCCGTAGCGTTGCACCATTTCGGCAACGGGAACATTCGGGGCGCCAAGAAGCTGTACTTTGGCAGCCGCGGATACCTGGAACCGTATCGGCCGCAACACCTGGGGCTGAACCTTGATAAGTTCCTGGCGGACATGGAACGCTGCTTCGCGGAAGTGACCGCCAGCCAGGAGGATTTCCCCGAAATCGAGATCTGCGGCGACCTGATTCCGGAGATTCATCTCGACCCGCCCCCCTCGGACGAGAACGCCGCAGAATGAGCGACGAGTGCGACGATCTGCTGTTTCAGTGCGAGCCGTTCTCGGGCACGGCAAGGCTGTTTCCGTTGCCGAACCTGGTGCTGTTTCCTCACGTGCTCCAACCGCTGCACGTCTTCGAACCGCGCTACCGAGAACTGGTCGAAGAATCGCTGGCCGGCGACCGCCTGATTGCCATGGCGCTGCTGTCCCCGGGATGGGAAACCGATTACGACGGGCGTCCGCCCCTTTATCCTGCCGCCTGTCTGGGAAGAATCGCCACGTACCACCGCTTTGAAGACGGCCGCTACAACCTGCTGCTGGCCGGATTGCAGCGCATCCGCCTGGTTCGCGAGTTGGAGCCCGCCAAGTCGTTTCGGGAGGCGGAAGCCGTCGCTTGCCAGGATATATACAGCGTGCACGGCGCCGGCCAACGCCCGGCGTTGCAGCGTTGCCTGCTGGACGCGTTCCGCCGCCTGGCGCCCGAACTGGAGGGCGCGGATGAATCTCTGGGGTCGCTCTTGGACAGCGACTTATCGTTGGGCGTGCTGACCGACATTGTCGCCTATGCGTCGCACCTGAATGTCCAAGCCAAGCAGCGACTGCTGGAAGAAACCGATGTCGACCGGCGCGCGGAATGCCTTTTGAAAGCCCTCACCGGCGCCGCTGTGCCAGGCGCTGCAGGCCCCTTATCGGCTGCGCAGTTTCCGCCGGATTTCAGCCAGAACTAAGCGTCGTTGCTTCGCTTTCCGCTCGCCGGCCAGCCGTGCGGGCGGTTCCTTGACCGGTCCAGGCGGCACGTCTAAGATCGGAATGAGCCATTATTTAGGTATTTACGAGGTAAACAATATGCGCACTGTTCCTGACACGCTTCCTCGAGCCGCCGACGACGAAGACGAAGAGGCCATCGTCGCCCCCGCCACGGGAGTAGACCAGGAGAGGATCCAGCGCGCCGTCCGCGAAATTCTGGCGGCCATCGGCGAAGACCCTGATCGTGAAGGCTTGCTCGAAACGCCCGGCCGGGTGGCTCGCATGTACGCCGAAATGTTCAGCGGTTTGCACGAAGATCCGCGGCGGCATCTGAAGAAGTTCTTCACGGAAAAATACGACGAAGTCGTGCTGGTCAAGGACATCAGCTTCAACAGCATGTGCGAACATCACATGTTGCCGTTTATGGGCAAGGCGCACATCGGCTACCTGCCCAACGGCAAGGTGATTGGACTGAGCAAGCTTGCCCGCGTCGTGGAAGTCGTCGCGCGTCGCCCGCAGGTGCAAGAACGGATGACGGAAACGGTCGCCGATCTGCTGGTCGAAGAGTTGGAGGCCAAGGGCGTGGCCGTGGTGATCGAGGCGACCCACTCGTGCATGACGATTCGCGGCGTGCGCAAGCCAGGCAGCGTTTGCGTGACTTCCGCAATGCGAGGCGTATTCCGTTCTCATCTGTCCAGTCGTTCGGAAATCATGAATCTGATCTACGGAGATCGCCGGTAGTTCGCCCGCTCGCGAAGCCCTGCTAACCAGCGGGGTCGAGCGTACTCCGTGGTTCCCGCTCGACGGCCAGCCAAGGCAGAAGCGGGGCTCCAATTAGCGCTCCCCCGCACCCGCCGCGTCTCGTTACGCATCGCTCGTCTTTCATCGTTTGCTTCGTCCCATGGCGCTGCTCACTCAATTCATCCTGCGGTTGACGTTCGGCTTGTCGCTGGCCATGGCCTGCACGTCGCCGCACCGCGTGAGCAGCGGGTATTATCGCAACAATCTGTACGTGCTGCTCGGGCTGAATGTGTTGGCCAGCCTGGTCGCCGGCATGGGGCTGTCGCAGCAGGCGTTGCCGCTCTGGCCGCCGTTGACGGCCGCCTTGCTGAGTTACGTCGGCGCCGTGCTGTGGCTGTATGAACGGCCTCGCCCGGGCATCGCCGCCTTGGCCGGCATTGCAGCCGTCGCACTGACGGGCGCCTGGCTGTGTGGCGCGGCGCCGCCATCATTGAATTCTGCATCCGCGGGCGCGGTGGCGCTGGAGTGGCTGGATCCGCTCGGCGGCGGGTTGGTGCTGGGCGTGACGATGGCCGCCATGCTGCTCGGGCATTGGTATTTGAACGCTCCGGGCATGTCGCTTATTCCGCTTAAACGGCTGGTGCTGGCGATGGGCGCGGCGCTGCTGTTGCGGGCGATGCTGTGCGGGTTGGGCCTGGCGGCCGACTTCGCCGCGGAAGGCCCTTACGAAATGCAGCGCTGGCTGTTCGTGTCGCTGCGCTGGCTGGCCGGACTGGCCGGAGCGGCGGTGGCCGCGGCCATGGCGTGGCAGACGCTGAAGATCCCCAATACGCAAAGCGCGACGGGCATTCTGTATGTCGGCGTCATCGTCACCTTTGTCGGCGAGCTGACCTCTCAGCTACTGTCCGACGAGTCCCTCTTTCCGCTATGATGATCTGAATGAACGTTACGTTTGCTTGTCCGCGGTGCGAAAAGACTTGCGTCAGCGAGGCGTCGGCAGAACAGTCCGGACTGCGCTGCCCGCATTGCCAGCTTGAAATTGACCAGCCGCCCGACGCCTTCCAGGACGGCCGGTTGGAACGGTGCCTGGTTTGTCCCAGCACCGACTTGTTCGTGCGCAAGGATTTTCCGCAACGCTTGGGCGTGGCCATCGTGGTCATCGGGTTCGCAATCAGTTGCGTGACCTGGTACTTCTATCTGACCTACCTCACTTTTGCCGTGTTGTTCGCCACGGCTCTGATCGATTTCGCGCTGTTCGCCATCGTCGGCGAATCGCTGACATGCTACCGCTGCGGCGCACAGTATCGGCAGACCGAAGGGCTGAAGAACTACAGCGGCTTCAACCTGGAAACCCACGAGCGATATCGCCAGGAGTCCGCGCGCCTGAGCCAGACTGCCGCGGGCCAACCCGACGCAGCCAGCCGGTAAAACAACGCGGGCCCGCCGCCTATGGACCAACAGCGCGAACGGATCCAGGAAGATCTGCGGGGCTTAGTCAGCGGGGAGGTGCGCTGTGACGACGTCTTCTTGCAGCTCTATGCCAGCGACGCCAGCATCTACCAGATTATGCCGCTGGGCGTCGTACGGCCGCGCACGGCCGCAGATATCGCCGCGGTCATTCAGTACGCGCAAGAGAATCACCTGCCCATTCATGCGCGCGGCGCAGGAACGGGGCTGGCCGGCGAATCGCTCGGCCCCGGGCTGGTGCTTGATTTCTCGAGCCATTTTCGCCGCATCCTGCGGACGGATCCGGCGAGCGTGCGGCTGCAGCCTGGCGTGGTGCATGAACGGCTGAACCACCATTTGCGGCTGCACGGCCGAGTATTCGGGCCCGATCCCGCCATGAGCCACGTGACCACGATGGGCAGCGTGGTGGCGCTGGACGCCTCCGGCAGCCACTGGCTGAAATACGGCTCGGCGCGACGCCACGTATTGAGTCTGCAGATCGTGCTCGCCGACGGCACGGTGATGGAGGCGGGTCAAGAGCCGCTTGAAGCCGGCGTCAATCTGGATCCTGACCCGCGCAAACGCGACCTGGTGAATCAACTGGTGCGCTTGCTGATGCGAAACCAGGAGGCGATCAGCCGTTGCCAGCCGCGCAGCCTGGTGAATCGTTTTGGATACCAACTGGCTGACGTATTGACGCAGGATTCGCTCGACCTGGCCCGGTTGTTGACCGGTTCGGAAGGAACGCTGGCGCTGATCACGGAAATGACGCTGGCCACGCAGCCTTTGCCGCGGCACCGCGGCGTGGCGCTGTTGCTGTTCGATCGTCTGGAAAGCGCCGCCCGGGCCGTGCAGGAGATTCTGCCGTTCAGCCCCTCGGCCTGCGACCTGATGGATCGCCGCCATCTCAGCCTGGCGCGCGAGATCGATCCGCGTTACGACACGCTGATTCCTCCCACGACGGAAACGCTGCTGTTGGTCGAGTGCCAAGGCGAGGACCCGGTCGACGTGCGAGGCCGCTTGCGGCTGCTCGTGGAACGAGTGCGCAAGAAAAAGCGATTGGCGTTCGACTCGCGGCAAACGTTCAGCCCTCAGGAAATTGAGACCTACTGGCAGTTGGCTCGCAATAACGTTTCCACGCTCTTTCGTTTGAAAGGCTCGACCCGGGCGTTGCCGTTCGTGGAAGATATGGCGGCGCCGCCGGAGACGTTGCCGCGTCTGCTGGTCGACATGCAGAACGTGCTCAAGCGGCACCAGGTCACCGCCACGTTGTTTGCGCACGCCGGTCACGGTCAACTGCACTTGCGGCCGTTCCTGGATTTGGGAGACCCGGACCAGGTTCTCACCATGGAGTCGCTGGCGGCCGAACTCTACGAACTGGTGCTTGCCGCCGGCGGCACCGTGAGCGGGGAACATGGGGCCGGGCTGAGCCGCACGCCGTTCGTTCGCCGGCAGCTCGGCGATTTGTATGAAGTGATCTGCGAAGTCAAACGCATTTTCGATCCTGCCGGAATACTCAATCCCGGCAAGGTTGTCGAAGCCGGCTCCGGCCGCCTGATTGAGCACCTGCGGCCGCCGAAACGCGTCGCGCCAACGGAATCTGAAGTTGCGGACGAACCTGCGCAGCGGAATCTGGTCGAACTGCAACTGCATTGGGATCCGGACGAAATTGCGCAAGTGGCGCGGGCCTGCAACGGCTGCGGCGCGTGTCGTTCGCAAGCCGCGGAAGTGCGGATGTGCCCAGTGTTTCGTTTTTCGCCTGCGGAAGAAAGTTCGCCCCGCGCCAAAGCCAACCTGATGCGCGGCCTGCTGAGCGGTCAACTCGATCCGGAATCGCTCAAGACAGACGACTTCAAGGCCGTCGCCGACTTGTGCGTCAACTGCCAGATGTGCCGCTTGGAATGCCCGGCGGGAGTCGACATCCCCAAGCTGATGTTAGAGGCCAAGGCGGCTTATGTCGCCAGCAACGGCTTGCGTTTCCGCGACTGGATCGTCACGCGGCTCGACTTGTTCAGTTCGCTCGGCAGCGCGGCCAGCCCGCTGGCCAACTGGGCGCTGGGGAATCGACAGGCCCGCTGGCTGCTGGAAAAGATCGCGGGCATCGCCCAAGGGCGAAAGCTGCCGCGTTTCGCGCCTCGGCCGTTCATGCGGAGGGCCAGCCGCCGACGGCTCACTCGGCCCACGCGTCGCTCAGGTCGCAAGGTGCTGTATTTTGTCGATACCTACGCCAACTATCACGATACGCAGTTGGCTGAAGCGCTGGTGGCCGTGTTCGAGCACAACGGCGTCGCCGTGTATGTTCACCCGGATCAAGCCCAGTCGGGCATGGCGTTGGTCTCTCTGGGCGCCGCCGACCGGGCTCGCCGCATTGCAGCCAGGAATACCGCCGTCCTGGCCGAAGCCATTCGCCAGGGCTATACGATTGTGACCAGCGAACCATCCGCCGCGTTGTGTCTGAAGCGCGAATATCCCGACTTGTTGCGCGACGACGACGCGCAGCTCGTTGCGGAAAACGCCAGCGAAGCCTGCGCTTACCTGTGGGGCCTGCACCTGATCGGCAAACTGCAACTCGACCTGAAGCCGGTCAACGCTTCGGTGGGATATCACATGCCTTGTCACTTGAAGGCCTTGGAGGTTGCATCGCCCGGCGAGAGCCTGTTGCGGCTGATTCCCGGATTGAACGTGCATCGGGTCGACAAAGGCTGTTCCGGCATGGCGGGCACGTTCGGCTTCCGCCGAGAGAACTACCGCAACAGCTTGCGCGCCGGTTGGCCGTTGATTTCCGCAGTCCGAGAGTCCACCTGGCAGGCTGGCGCCACCGAGTGCAGCGCCTGCAAGATTCAGATGGAACAAGGCACCACCAAGCCGACGATTCATCCGCTGAAATTGCTGGCCTTGGCCTACGGATTGATGCCCGAGGCCGCCTCGCTGCTGACCACGCGAGGACAGGAGTTGATCGTCACATGAACGTCCGCGTGCAACTTTTCGCCGTCGCTCGCCAGCTTGCGGGTCGAGACGCCATTGAACTCGTTCTGCCCGAGGGCGCCACGATCAGCCAGTTGCGGCAGTCGCTCGCCGCCCAAGTTCCGCAACTGGCATCGGTGCTGCCGCATGTCATGTTCGCCGTCGACTCGGAATATGCCGACGATGACCGGACGATTTCGCCGGGGGCGGCCGTGGCCTGCATACCGCCCGTCAGCGGCGGGTGAGTCGGGACAAACGACTCGCCGCCGAGTAGAATTGCGCGTGCCATGATTGCTTTGACCGAACGCCCGATCGACTCGTCCGCCTTGCTGGAACAAGTAACCTCCCCGCTGGCGGGGGCGGTCGTGCTGTTTCTGGGAACCACGCGAGAGTTGACGGGCGAGCGGAAGACGCGTCACCTGGACTATGAGTGCTATCCGGAAATGGCCGAAAGGAAGCTCGCCGAATTGGAAGGCGAGGCCCGCCGCCGTTGGAATCTAACCGATTGCGCTATCGTCCATCGGCTCGGACGGCTGGAAATCGGCGAGGCGAGCGTGGCGGTTGCGGTCAGCAGTCCCCATCGCCAGGCCGCGTTCGAAGCCGGGAAATGGCTGATCGACACCTTGAAAGAAGTCGTGCCGATCTGGAAACGCGAAACCTGGGCCGATGGGACGACCGAGTGGGTCCATCCAGGGCTGGCGACGGGCCCGACCAACCCGGCAGAAAACTCTTCGCAGGGGTAAGCTAACTGCCGTGAATACCCTCGAGCCTTTGATTGATCAGTTCGGCCGCGTCCATAGCGACCTGCGGATCAGCGTCACCGATCGCTGCAATATCCGTTGTTTCTACTGCATGCCGGCTGAAAATGTGCGGTTCAAGCCTCGCAGCGAACTGCTCACCTTCGAAGAAATCGAACGCTTCGTCCGCGCCAGCGCCGCCCTCGGCGTGCGAAAGCTGCGCATAACCGGCGGCGAACCGCTGGTGCGCCACGAGCTGCCAGGATTGATCGCCCGACTGGCCCAGACGCCCGGCATCGAAGAGATCGCCCTGACGACAAACGGCCTGTTGTTGGCGGAACAAGCGCAAGCCCTGCGCAAGGCCGGACTTGCACGCTTGAATATCAGTCTCGATACGCTCAATCCCGAGACGTTCCAGAAAATCTCCCGGCGAGATGGCTTCGAAAAGGTGCTCGAAGGCATTTCCGCTGCGCAACAACTCGGCTTCGACAAGATCAAACTGAATGCGGTGGCCATCAAGGGTTTGAGCGAACCCGACCTTGTGCCGCTGGGCCGATTTGCGCGCGAGCGCGGTTTGGAAATGCGGTTCATCGAATTCATGCCGCTGGATGCCGATGGCAATTGGAACAATGATCAAGTCCTGTCAGGCGAAGAAATACGACAGATTTTGGCAGCGGAAATCGGTCCGCTGGAGCCGTTGCCCGTTACCAATCCCAGCCAGCCGGCTAGAGATTTTCGCTTTGCCGACGGCGGGGGCGTCGTCGGGTTCATCAATCCGGTCACGCAGCCGTTCTGCTCCGATTGCAATCGCTTGCGCCTGACTGCGGAAGGCCAGGTTCGCAACTGTCTGTTTTCCACGGTCGAATGGGACGCCCGAGCCGTGCTGCGACAGGGGGGCGGCGAGCGCGAATTGGTGCAATTGCTGCGCGACTGCGTCTCCGCCAAAAAGGCCGGCCACGGGATCAACAGCGACGAATTCTACAAGCCCGAACGGGCCATGTTCCAAATCGGCGGTTGAGTGCATGTCTACCCCCGCGCGTCGGATTTATCTCGACAATGCCGCCACCAGTTGGCCTAAACCTGAGGCGGTATACGCCGCCGTAGAACGCTATCAGAGAGAGCTGGGGGCGCCCGCCGGACGCGGCGCTTATGCCGAGGCCCTGCAGGTCGAACAGATGGTCCAAGCGGCCCGCCGCGCCGCGGCCGAATTGTTGGGCGTCCAAGACCCTCGGCAGATTATATTTACGCTCAATGGCACCGATTCGCTCAACCTGGCCATTCATGGGTTGCTGGATCAGGAAGGGGGCCATGTCGTCACAACGGTTGCCGAACACAACTCCGTCCTGCGACCGTTGCGCGAGCTGCAGCAAAACGGCCGGATTACCGCCGACCGGGTTGCTTGCAACGCGGCCGGCCTGGTCGATCCCGACGAGGTGCGCCGCGCGTTGCGACCTGAGACCAAGCTGATTGCCGTCACGCATGCTTCGAACGTGACCGGTGCGCTGCAGCCGGTGGCTGAGATCGGCCGCCTGGCCCAAGAGCGGGGAATCTTGTTCCTGGTTGACGCGGCGCAAACGCTTGGGGAAATGCCCGTCTCTGTGGAGGAGCTACACGCCGATCTGCTTGCGGCGCCAGGACATAAGGGACTGCTGGGCCCCTTGGGCACGGGCTTGCTCTATATCCGCCCCGGCGTCGAGCGACGCTTGCGCAGCGTGCGTCAAGGCGGAACCGGCAGCTTCAGCGATAATGATCGTCAGCCCGAGACGTTGCCCGATAAGTATGAACCGGGCAACCTGAACGTCCCCGGCATTGTGGGACTGGGCGCCGGCATCCAATTCCTGAAGCAACAGGGGCTATCCGAGGTCCGTCGTCACGCGGTAGAACTGACGGAGCGGCTGCTGACGGGGTTAGCGGACATCCGAGGCGTGACGTTGTATGGCCCGCCGACGGCAGCTCAGCGAGTCGCCGTAGTAAGCATGAGCCTGAGCGGCGTCGACAGCCAGGAACTGGCGGCGGCGCTGGACTCGGCGTACCGAATTCAGACGCGAGCGGGGATACACTGCGCGCCGGCCATGCACCAGGCGCTAGGAACCCTGCAAGGCGGGGGAACGGTTCGTTTCAGCCTCGGATTCGCCTCCACGGCGGATGAAGTCGACGCAGCCGTGGCCGGCGTTCGCGAAATCGCCGCGGCGATGGCTGCTGTCTAGCAATGGATTCACGCAAAAGGATGCAGGCAATGGATCAGGAACCCTGGTTTAAAGATGGTCTTCGCTTTCAGTGCAGTCAGTGCGGCGATTGTTGCACGGGAGCGCCGGGGCACGTTTGGGTTAATCAGGAGGAGATCCGCAACCTGGCTGTCCAAATTGGCGTCGACGTCGAGGAATTCGAACGTAAGTACGTGCGACGCGTGGGGATTCGAAAAAGTCTGATCGAGTTCTCCAATGGCGATTGCGTGTTCTTCGATGGAGAGGCGCGGAAATGCACCGTTTACGAGGCTCGACCGCGACAGTGCCGCACCTGGCCGTTCTGGCACTCCAACGTGCGGAGTCCTGAAGACTGGCAGCAAACCTGCGAAGTCTGCCCAGGCAGCGGCAAGGGACCGCTCGTGCCGGTGGAACGCATCCTGGAGCAGGTGAAAGTCTTCAAGCTTTGAGCCGGTCGTAGTTATTTTTAGTTTTGATTGGAGTTTGCCGATTAGGCGGCCGATTTAGAGGCTGTCGCAACGTTGCATCCCCATGATGACGGCGGCAGGCGATCCGAAAGCACGAACGAATAGAGAGTCGCGGATTCTCTAAACCACGTTCAAATATGGGCTTACGGTTTCACGCCCGGTCGGTTTGACGCTAAGTTCTTTGGCAATTTACAGTTAGCGACTTTGCTCTTCGGAGAATCACTCCGTGGAAGAGGTCATTCTGCGGCGGGCAGGGCTGCGGCCTGGCGCTGCGTTTGGCCTAATGCACTTGACACTAGTGCTTATGGCACCTACAGTTGGAGCGTGAACTCTTCAAATGAAGGAAGGCCGATTTGAGCGTCGGTCGTCCCTTTTCCACGGGAGAGCGAGTCGTGACCAAAAAAGAGATCGTCAAGACTATTTCAGAAGAGATCGGGCTGACGCAGCTCAAGACGAAAGAGATCGTGCAAAAGACGTTTGACGCGATCGTCGAAACTCTCGTCGAAGAGAAGCGCATCGAGCTGCGAAACTTCGGGGTCTTCGAAGTGAAGAAGCGAGCCGCACGCAAAGCTCGCAATCCTCGCACCGGAGACAAGGTCTTCGTGCCGGAGAAGTACGTCGTAACTTTCAAGCCTGGCAAGGAGATGGAAGAGCGCGTCCGGGAATTGGAACGGCAAGCCGCGGAAGCTGCGGCCGCCCACCATCAGGCCCAGCAAGCTCCGCAAGTTGCGACCACGCCCAACGCAGCCCCCGCTGAGACTCCGCAAGCAACGATGCCTGAACCTCTTAGCGCTCCTTCGGGTTACGGTCCCCCAGATAACGCGGGTTGACGCCGCAACGCCAGCTCGCCCGCCGTCGAGACTTCACCAATGTCTCCGGCGCCATTCTTCGCCCAAATCCCGTCCCGCACGAGCAAATATTGGCCGTTCGGCTCAAGCCCTACGCCTGACTGGTCGATAATAGATCATCCAAATAGAGCGAGGCCCATTCACATCCGGCTTCGCGCGTTGCTCCCGCACGACGAGTCACTAGTTTGAACCATTGACGCCTTGGTTTGGAACCGAGGCGGCACGGACGCCTGACATGTTTGCGCGCCGCTTGGAATTGGCGGCGCGGAGCCGGCATGTCTCAGGGAGGAGTTGTAATGCGCAACCTGCTAATGGCAGCACTGCTAGGATTTTCGCTCGCTTCGAGCGTGGGATGTATCCTGCCGATTTACTCGGGCGATCCAGTGCACCGTACGCAACAATTGATCTGGACGTCAGAAGACTTGCGGCATTTCCTCGAAGACTGGGAACGTATCTGGTTTTTGAATATGCCGTCGCACTTGACGCCCTACCGCACGCACGGCGGGATTATTTAGCCTGCGAGACGTAAACTTCCTCTTGGCACGCACCAGAGGCGTTGACGTAACGGTTGGCTGCGCGGGAGTTTCGGACTCTTCGCGCACCCGCACGGCAACGCCGGAAGGCGGCCGCTCGTCCTGCGTTTCGACAGTTGTCCGTTACGGCCCAGGCAGTTACATTGCTGCCAGGGCCGTTTTTCTTGCGCGGCAGCTATCGCCGCTGACGCGGCCTCTCAACCGAGAGGCGCCGGCGCGCTTTCATGCCCTGCCGCCCTTGGGGCGCCACCGTCCGCCAGACGCCAGGATAAAGAGCTCGTGCAAGCAGCCGAAATTGACTTGAGCGTCCGTCTGGGACGTCTCGAACTTCCCAATCCGGTGATGGTGGCGTCTGGAACCTTCGGCTACGCCAGGGAAATGGCGGGGCTGGTCGACTTGCGACGCTTGGGCGCCATCCTGCCTAAAACAATCACCAAAGAGCCGCGGCCGGGCAATGCGCCCTGGCGCACCGTCGAGACCGCCAGCGGTCTGTTGAACTCGATCGGGCTGGACAATGACGGCATCGACGCCTTCATTGCCCACCATTTGCCGTACCTGGGCGGCCTGGGCGCCCCGATCGTCGTGAGCATCGCCGGGCGTACGCAGGAAGAGTTCGTCGAGTTGGCCGCGAGACTCAATGACCAGCCCGGCGCGGCGGCCGTGGAACTGAACATTTCCTGCCCCAACGTGAGCGGAGGAGTCGACTTCGGCGCAGACCCGAGACTCTGCGAGCAAGTTGTCGCCGGCGTGCGCGCGGCCTGCCGGCTGCCCGTCCTGGCTAAGCTCACGCCAAACGTCACGAGCATCGCGGCCATCGCCAAGGCCGCCGAAGCGGGGGGCGCCGACGCCGTTTCGATGATCAACACTTGCCTGGGCATGGCGGTCGATTGGCGCAAGCGGCGGCCGCTGTTGGGCAATGTCATGGGGGGACTCAGCGGACCGGCCATCAAACCCATCGCCTTGCGGGCCGTGTTTCAGGTTGCCCAGGCGGTCCGCATTCCGATCGTAGGCATCGGCGGCATCGCTTCGCTCGACGACGCGATGGAATTCCTCGTCGCCGGGGCTTCCGCCGTACAAATTGGCACGGCAAACTATTACCGGCCTTCGGTTTCGATGCAAATCCTCGACGCCTTGCCCGCCGCCCTCGCCGAGCTTGGCGCCGCCAGCGTGCGGGAGATCGTCGGGACGTTGCAACTCCCTTCCCGGCCTGCGGCGCACTAAGATGAAACACTTCTCTTTGGGATCGGCAGGCGGCCGTGCGAGCGCCGCCGCCTGCGGCTTACGTTGTGATTGACCATTCAGAATTTGAGCAAAGCCGAACATGCGCGTACTTTCCGGCATCCAGCCGACCGGGCGATTTCACTTTGGCAACTACTTCGGCGCCATTCGGCAGTACATCGACTTGCAGGAGGGCAACGAAGCCTACTACTTCATTGCCAACCTGCATGCCCTGACAACGGTTCGCGATCCCAAGCTGCTCCGAGAGTTGACGTTCGACGCGGCGCTCGACCTGCTGGCGCTGGGGCTTCATCCCGAGCGGGCGGTATTGTTCGTGCAGTCGGACGTGCCCGAAGTCTCCGAGTTGAGCTGGCTGCTGATGACCGGCACGCCGATGGGGCTTTTGGAACGCTGTCACGCCTACAAGGACAAGGTGGCCAAGGGGCTGCCGGCCGACGCAGGGTTATTCGCCTACCCGGTGCTGATGGCGGCGGACATTCTGATCTACGACGCGGAAGTCGTACCGGTCGGCGCGGACCAGACCCAACATATCGAAGTCTGCCGAGACATCGCCGCCAGTTTCAATCATCACTTCGGACAGACCTTCGTACTGCCCAAAGCCAAGGTGGTGGAGAGTTCGGCCAAGGTGCCGGGCACGGATGGCGAGAAGATGTCGAAGAGCTACAACAACACGCTGGAGCTGTTCGAAGAGCCGAAAGCGCTGCGCAAGAAGATCATGCGAATCACGACCGATTCGCGCCCCATGGAGCAGCCCAAAGAGCCGGAAGACGATCACCTGTACCAGCTCTATACGCTGTTCGCCACCGACGCCGAACGAGAAGAAATGGCGGCCCTGTATCGCCGCGGCGGATTCGGTTACGGGCAGGTCAAGACTGCGCTGGCCGATCTGGCCGACCGGTTCCTTGCCGAGCCCCGTGCGCGTCGGGCGGAGTTGGCGGCGCGTCCGGAGCGGATTCATGAAATCCTGGGCGACGGCGCCAGCCGCGCACGTAAGAAAGCGGCCGAGGTGTTGCGACGCGCCCAGCAGGCGTGCGGGCTGAAATAGGGTCGCTCGAATGGCGTTAGCAGCCAGGTCCGTAGCGTCCGGGCTGCCGGCTGAGACGAATCGGGCTATGATGACCGCTGCCGTGCTCGCCGCCTGACTGCCCTCGGCCGTCGGCGCAGTCGCTGACCGCTCGCACGCTGCCCAATCAGCCTTGCAAGGAACCGACCCTTTGAACGTTCTCGGAATTGGCACTGACATCATCGAATGCCTGCGGATCGCGCAGATGATCGAGCGGCACGGCGAATTGTTCATCAACCGCGTCTATACGCCGTCGGAGATACGCTACTGCCAAAGCCGGAAGCAGGCCACGCAGCATTTTGCCGGACGCTGGGCGGCCAAAGAGGCCATCCTCAAGGCGCTCGGCACGGGCTGGCGGAAGGGCATCAGTTGGCGAGATATTGAAGTCCGCAACGATCCAAGCGGCCGGCCCATCGTCGGGTTGCGCGGCGGCGCCCGGGACATCGTTGAGCAGCGCGGCATCCGCGAAATGCTGGTCAGCATTTCCCACTGCCGCAGTCATGCCACGGCGTATGCATTGGCGCTCGGCGGCGTGGCGGAAGCGGAACTCGAAAGCCGAAAACCAACGGACGAAGTCTGAGCGACCAGCCGAAAAGCGAAACGGAGAACCCGCTTGCGCATCCCGCTCTAGCTCTTCTTCTTCGCCGTTTTCTTTTTGGCGGTTTTTTTCTTGGCGGCCTTCTTGGGCGCGGCCTTCTTGCGCGCGGCTTTTTTCGACGGGCCCATCGCGGCGCGTTCGGCCAGCAACTTCAGCACCGTCTCGGCCGTCAGTTCCTCGATGGACGTCCCCTTGGGGACCGAGGCGTTGGTCACCCCGTCGGTGACGTACGGTCCGTAGCGGCCTTCGAGCAGACGCACTTGCTGCTCGGTGACCGGCGAGTCGCCAAAAGTCTTGAGGGGTTCCTTCGGCGCGCCGAATCCGCGGCGCATCTTCTTCGGCTGCGCCAGCATTTCAATCGCCTGCTCCAACGTGACGTCGAGCGGCGACACCTCGGCCGGCAAGGAACGAGTCTCCGAGCCGCACTTCACATACGGACCGAAGCGGCCGTTATAGGCCACGATCGGCTCACCGGCCAGCTCGGCGTTGGTCTCCGGATGCGGACCCAACTCGCGCGGCAGCGTCAACAACTTCAAAGCCACTTCCAGCGTAATGTCTTCCGGTTGCATGCCCTTGAGCAGCGAGGCGTTCTGCGGCTTTTCTTCGTCTTCGGCCGTGCCGCGCTGGACGTAGGGACCGAACCGCCCGACCTTCAAATAGACGGGCTTGTGCGTGTCGGGGCAAATGCCCAGCGGCTCGTCGCCTTGCGAGGCCTGTTCGAGCATCTCCATCGCTTTTGTGATCGTCAATTCGTCGGGCGGAAGTCCGTCAGGAATGCTGGCGCGACGTTCCCCTTGTTCCAGGAACGGCCCGAAGCGGCCGACGCGGACGAAAATCTCCGCCGCTTCTTGCCCATCGACGGAAGGCTTGCCCAACGAAATCCGGCTGACGTCGCGGGCGTCGATCTCGTCGACTTTGTTCTTCAGTTGCGGCTTGAGGCCCGCCCGCCCATTGCCGTAATAGAAGCCTCGCAGGTAATCCACCCAGCGCGCTTCGCCGCGGCTGATCGCGTCGAGATCGTCTTCCATCTGGGCGGTGAAGCGATAGTCGACCAGCGTCGGCAGGTGCATCTGCAGCAGTTGCGAGACGGCAAACGCCGTCCAGGTCGGCACCAGGGCGTTGCCGCGTTTGAACACGTAGTCGCGGGCCAAAATGGTGTCGATGATCGCCGCGTACGTGCTCGGCCGGCCGATGCCGAGCTCTTCAAGCGCTCGCGTCAGCGTGGCTTCGTTGAACCGGCTGGGGGGCTGCGTGGAATGCCCCTTGGGGTCCATCGCGCGACATTGCAGCGCCTCGCCCACCTTGACGTCGGGCAGCACCGTTTCACGGTCCGCCAGTTCGGCCTGCGGATCGTCGGAGCCTTCCACGTAGGCGCGCAAGTAGCCGGGGAAATCAATCGTCTTTCCGCCCACCTGGAAGGTGGCGCCGCCCCCTTCGATGGCGATCGAAATCCGCCGGCCGCGAGAGTCCGCCATCTGGCTGGCGACCGTGCGTTTCCAGATCAAGTCATAGAGCTTGTGTTCGTCCGACGAAAGCTCGTTCCGCAGCGACTCGGGCAGCGGGAACGGGTGTCCGGCCGGCCGGATCGCTTCGTGAGCTTCCTGGGCGTTCTTGACCTTGGTCCGATAGATCCTCGGCTGCTCCGGCAGGTATTCCTTGCCGTACTGCGACGCGACCAGGTCGCGCGCGGCGTCGACGGCCACGGTCGCCAGGTTGGTCGAATCCGTACGCATGTAGGTGATGTGGCCGTTCTCGTACAAGCTCTGGGCGGCCTGCATCGTGCGGCGAGCCGTAAAGCCCAACTTGCGGTTCGCTTCCTGCTGCAGCGTGCTGGTCGTGAAAGGGGGATACGGCTTGGAGGTGTAAGGCTTGTCCTCGAGCGAGGCCACGCGGAACGACTCCTGCCGCAGTTTTTCAGCCAGTTCGACCGCTTGGCGCTCGCTGAGCAACAACAACGAATCGTCTTTGAGCTTGCCGGTCGCCGGATCGAAATCCTTGGTCGCTGGAATCGAGCGGCCGTCATAGGCGACCAGGCCCGCGTCGAACGGTTCGCCGGGCGTTTTGGCGAAACTACCCAGCAAATCCCAGAACGAAGCCGAGACGAAGGCCATCCGCTCGCGCTCGCGATCCACAACCAACCGCACCGCCACGCTTTGCACCCGGCCGGCCGAGAGCCGCGGGCGGACCTTTCGCCATAGCAGCGGCGAGACCTCGTAGCCGTACAGCCGATCCAGAATGCGGCGCGTCTCCTGGGCGCGGACCAGGTCGTCATCGATGTCTCGGGGGTGCGCCAACGCCTCCTGGATGGCGTCTTTCGTGATCTCGTGGAACACCAGCCGCCGGACGGGCACCTTCGGCTTGAGCAGTTCGCGCAAGTGCCAACTGATCGCTTCTCCTTCGCGGTCTTCGTCCGTCGCCAGATAGAGCTCTTTGGCTTCTTTGACCAGGCTGCGAAGCTTGCGGACCTGCTCGGACTTGCCGGGGGGGACGATGTAGATCGGGTTGAAGTCCTCGTTGACGTTCACTCCCAGGTAGGCCCACTCCTCCTTTTTGTACTCGGCCGGAATTTGTTTGGCGCCTTGCGGCAGGTCTCGCACGTGGCCAATGCTGGCCTCGATTACGAAATCTCGCCCCAGGAAGCCGCCGATTGTGCGCGCTTTGGCCGGCGACTCGACGATCACCAATGACTTTCCGCCGGCGTTTGTTGCTCGTTTAGCCATGCTTCGTGCTTGGAAAAGAAGGAGGTTTAAGGAAGCATACTTCCTGTTTGGGATTGCATTTACGTCAATCCTACTTAGAATTCACCGGCATTGAGAAAGCTCGGTAGGCTGCCGGCCCTCTCATTAATATCTGTATTGTCAGGCTGTCAAGGCATCTTCCTCCCTGCGCGGGGGTCCTCTCAACACGTAGAGCACGATGGCGTCTCCCTTTAAGCATTTCCGAAAACATCAAAAAGCGATGCTGGCGGTGATCGGCATCCTGACCATGCTGGCCTTTACGATCCTTCCATCGGTCATGGATCAGATGGGCAGCAGCATGTCCTCGCAAGATCCGGTCGTGGCGACCGCCAACGGCGAAACGGTGCGCCAGTCCGACATCTCGCAAATGGTGCAATCGCGTTACCTGGCCAACCAGTTCGTGCAAGGCTGCCTGGTCATGGCCGCCGGCAGCGAGCAGATGGCCAACTTCCGCTCTGTGTACTTGCTGCAGCGAACGCCCGGCCAGTTCTTCGGCTCGACCTCGGAAGAGGAAGTGATGCGCATTCACTTGCTGGCGGAAGAGGCTGAGCGAGTGGGAATTGTCGTCAGCGACGAGGCCGTGAACAAGTTCTTGCGAGACATTACCGAGGACAAGGTGCCCAGTGCGGGGTACGCATCGCTGGTCAAGCAGCTCAGTACCAGCCAGACGCAGGTCTTCTCGGCATTGCGAACGGAGTTGGCGGCGGAGCGACTGGCGAGCATGTCCGCTCCGAATACGCAAGCCACGCCGGCTCAGCGTTGGGACTACTACCGCCGGCTGAAACAGCGAGCCAGCCTGGAGGTGGTTCCCGTCCGCGTCGCCGAGTTTTTGGACGAGGTCGACGATCCCTCGAAGGACGAACTGCAGGCCTTCTTCAACGAGCACAAGGAGCATGAGCCGAATCCGCTTTCGCCCACGCCCGGCTTCAAGATGCCCAAGCAAGCCGCGTTTCAGTATTTCGTAGCCGACTACGAAAAGTTCTACGATGAATCGGCCGTCACTCAGGAAGAGATCGAAAAGCACTACGAGCAGTACAAGGATCAGCGGTATCTCTATTCCGCGTTCGATTCTCCCGAGTTCGATCAGCCGGCCGCCGAGGAAAAGCCCGAAGCCGACGACAAAGGCCGCGCCAAAGACGCGGACGAGAAGGGCAAAAGCGAGTCGTCCAAGCCGGATGCAAAGCCCGCCAAGAACAAAGGCGAGCCCGCCGCGGAAAAGCCTGCCGCCAAACAACCGGCGGGAAAGAAACCCGCTGAGCAACAGCCTGCCGAAGAGCAGGCTCCTGAGAGCAAGCCCGCGCAAGACAAGCCGGCTTCTGACAAGCCTGGCGAGCAGAAACCGGCTGACGAGAAACCGGCTACAGACAAGCCTGCAACCGACGCCGACGACAAGCCGGACTCGCAATCGTCCTTGCCGCGTCAAGCATCGCAACTGGTTGCGGCAGCCGCCCTGCGCGGCGCCTCGGGCGTGCTGAGCACGCTGGTGCTGGCCGACTCCGAGACGGAAGCAGCCGACGAGAAATCGGCTGATAAAGAGCCGGCTGATGACAAAGCTTCCGAGCCGGCCAAGAAGCAAGGCGATTCCGAAAAGTCGGCCGATTCCGCGAAGAAGTCCGACCCAGCCGCCGATGCCGAGGCGGGAAAACCGGCCGCCCCAGAGCAGGCCGCCGCCCAGCAGCCGGCCGGTCCGCCGCCGCCGATCTCCGATGAGTTGTTGCTGCCGCGAGACATTCGCCAAGGCCCCACGCCGAAATATGCGCCGCTGTGGCGCGTCGAGGCCTCGATCCGCAAGGAACTGGCCGGTCAAAAGGCGGTGGAAAAGATGACCGAGGCGCTCGATGCAATTCAGGCCAAAATGCGGCGTTTCAGCCGTAATTTGGGACCTGGTGACGACCTGCCGGACGAAGACGGTTCGGCCGAGACGGGCTCCGCCGAGACGAAGCGTTCGTTGCCCGACTTCAGCAAGTTGGCCCAGGAACGTCAATTGACCGAGCACACGACCGGCCTGCTGACGGCGCTGGCCTTCCGCGACAAGCATCCGGCGCTCGCCGAAGCCACTCCCGAGTCGTCCAGCATGTCGGAGCGGCCCCGGCACTTCATAGAAATTGCCTATAACGCGCTGCCGGAGTTGCAGAGCGCCGTCGTCAAGGATCTGGCGGGCAACCGCTATCTGGCCTGGAAGACGGACGAAAAGGAAGCTTATGTTCCGGAATTGAGCGACGTACGGGATGAAGTCGTGCGGAGCTGGAAGATGATCAAGGCCCGCGAACTGGCCCAAAAACGCGCCGAGACGCTGGCCAGCGAAGCAAAACAGGCCGACAAGTCGTTGCGCGAAGCGTTCAGCGACCGAGAGGAATTGACGGTCACGACAACGCCCTCCTTCTCGTGGCTGACGCGAGGCGCCGCTGGCGCCCTCGATTCGCAAGCGCCGGCCAGGTTGAGCGAGGTCGAGGGCGTTCAAGACGCGGGTCCTGACTTCATGAGGGAAGCGTTCAGTCTTGCCGTCGGCGAAACGGGTCAGGCCATGAATCAGCCCCAGACGATTTGCTACGTGATGCGCGTCGTCACGCTCGAGCCGTCTCGCGAAGTGCTCCGCAACACGTTCATGGTCGACGCCTACTCCGGCTATGCGGCCGCCTCGCTTGAGGACCGTCAAGAAGCCATGAACGCCTGGATCAAGGGCATCGAAAATGAAGCCCATCTGACCTGGAAACGCCCGCCTGACGAGCGCCAACGATAAGCGCTGATTCTTCCGCCTCAAGCATCCGTGCGCGGCGACGCCTCAGGCAGGCGCCGCCGCGCAGGCTTTCTCCTCCGCTACCGGCGCGGCTTGAGGATCACCGCGGCCAGCGGCGGCAAGGTCATGGAGATGGAATAGGGCCGGCCGTGGTTGGGGATTTCCTCCGCAATCAGGCCCTGTCCGTTACCCATGTTGCTGCCGCTGTAGTACTGTGAATCGCTGTTGGCGATTTCCTCGAACCAGCAGAGCTCTGAGACTCCCAGCCGATAGTTCGTCCGCGGCGCCGGCGTAAAGTTGCAAGCGACCAGCAGATAGTCATTCGGGTCCTTCGCCTTGCGCATGAAGCTCAACACGCTGTCGTCCGCGTTGTGGCAATCGATCCACTCAAAGCCTTGGCCGTCGAAGTCGACCTGGTGCAAGGCCGGCTCCCGGCGGTAAATCGCGTTCATGTCGCCCAGGAACTTTTGCAGCCCCTGGTGCGATTCCCACTGCAGCAGATCCCATTGCAGGCTGGAATCGTAATTCCATTCGTTCCACTGGCCGAACTCGCCGCCCATGAACAGCAACTTTTTGCCGGGGTGAGCCCACATGTAGGCGTAAAGCAGCCGCAAGTTGGCGAAGCGCTGCCACAGATCGCCGGGCATCTGGTCCAGCAGCGAGCCTTTGCCGTGTACGACTTCATCGTGCGAGAGCGGCAGCACGAAGTTCTCGTGGAAGGCGTAGATCAGGCTGAACGTCAATTCATCGTGGTGGTATTTGCGGTGAATCGGGTCGTGCCGCATGTAGCGGATGGTGTCGTTCATCCAGCCCATGTTCCATTTCAGGCTGAAGCCCAGACCGCCCAGGTACGTGGGGCGCGAAACGCCGGCCCAAGCCGTTGATTCTTCTGCGATCGTGAGCACGCCCGGGTGCTGCAGGTGAGACTGGACGTTGAGTTCCTTGAGGAACGAGATCGCTTCCAGGTTCTCGCGGCCGCCATATTCATTCGGTATCCACTCGCCCGGCTCGCGGCTGTAGTCCAGGTAGATCATCGAGGCCACGGCGTCGACCCGCAGGCCGTCAATGTGGTACTTGTCAAACCAGAACAGCGCGTTGGAGAGCAGGAAGTTGCGGACCTCGTGGCGGCCGTAGTTGAAGATCAACGTGCCCCAGTCGCGGTGCTCGCCCTTGCGCGGGTCTTCGTGTTCGTACAAGCAGGTGCCGTCGAACAGCCGCAGGCCGTGGCCGTCTCGCGGGAAGTGAGCGGGAACCCAGTCGAGGATCACCCCCAGGCCGTTCTGGTGGCAGTGATCGACAAAGTACATGAAGTCCTGCGGCGTGCCGTAACGACTGGTGGGCGCGTAGTAGCCGACGGTCTGATAACCCCAACTGCCCGAGAACGGATGCTCGCTGACCGGCAGCAGTTCCAGGTGCGTAAAGCCCATCGATTTGGCGTAATCGACCAGCTCATGCGCCAGTTCCCGGTAAGTCATCCAGCGGTTCGGGTCGTCGCCAGGCCGTTTCCAACTGCCCAGGTGCACCTCATAGACCGACATCGGCGCATCGAAGCCGTTGAATTCCTGGCGGTGGTTGATCCACTTCTCGTCGTGCCAATGATAGCGGTCCAGGTTGGCCACCTTTGAGGCGGTGCGGGGCGGCAGCTCCGCGGCAAAACCGTACGGATCCGACTTTTCGAAGACCTGGTCGCCGTGCTTGATGCTGTACTTGTAGAGCGTGCCTTCGCTCAGGCCGGGCACGAACAGTTCCCAAAAGCCGCTGGGGACGTGCTTGCGCATCGGGTGTCGCCGCGCGTCCCATTGGTTGAAGTCGCCGATCACGCTCACGGAGGCGGCGTTCGGCGCCCAAACGGCGAAATTCACCCCTTCCACGCCTTCCACCGTCCGAAGTTGGGCGCCCAGCTTGTGATAGCTGTGCCAATGCGTGCCCTCATTCAGCAGGTGCAAGTCATAGTCGGACAGCAGGTGCGGGAATGCATAGGGATCGTGCATGGTCTCTCGATTTCCGCGTTGATCGGCGAACTGCAGTAAATAACGATTCGAAAGGGCGACGTCCGCCACCGGACAAATTGCCTCATACAAGCCCGCCGGATGGATGCGGCGCATCGGCCGCGTTTCGGCATGGGCCTGGTCCACGACCCAGGCTTGCGACGAATGCGGCAAAAAGGCGCGAACCGCCACGGCTCGTCGGCCGGAATCGGTGATTTCGTGCGGTCCGAGAAGGTCAAAGGGGTTCTCGTTGCGACCTTCCACGAGTCGACTGACCTGGTCCAGAGGAACTGCCGTCCGCATCCGTGTCTCCTTACCGGGGTATCAAGATTGTCTAGTTTTGAGTGCGTTTAGTCTAGCGGTTGCGAGTTGTGGGCTATTTGGGTTGAGTGCACGGAATTTTGCCCTATCTCAGCTAATCAAGGGCAGTTATCCAATCCACGGCTTGGGCAGAAAGCAGGTTCCGAGCTGTTGGCAGCTCAGCTTCCAACCTTCTAACCGGTCTTTCAGCCGTTGGCCCAAACGTCCGCGCCAACCCTTGGGAGACAGCGTCCCCTCGTGATTCGGACGGTATTGCTCAGCGCCGGGCGTCTCGTCCGGCGCGGCGGCGCCGTCGAAGTGGCCCAGATGAGGACCGTCAAAACGGTAGCCGCGAAACTCAATCCGGTGAAAGCTCAGCGCGCGGTCCAGCCGCTGCCACAGGTCGCCGTTTTTGACGGGGACCATTTCGCCAAAGCATTCCCAGGTCCAATCGTTCCGCCGCCACTCTTCCAGCCCGTAGGCGATGCCCCGATTCACGTATTTGCTCGGGGTGAAGAGCGTGACATCTGATGGCTGATCCAGCGCTTCCAAACCCCGGACGACGGCTAACAGCTCCAGCCGTTCGCCGCCCACCTCGGGTTCAAAATCTGCTGCTTCTAACGTTGCCGATCCGTCGGCCGCTTGCAGGACAAACCTCCACTGGCCCTGCCGGTCTTTCCCCCTCGCCTCGGAGAAGAGGAGGAAATGCGGTGCTGGGACGTTCATCTTCGCGGGGGGTAACTTCCTGGGCTCGAGGAAAAGAGAAGGGTTACGGCAACAATTTCGCCACGCTGATTTGCCTTATCGGCCAGGGCGACCTAGACTCCGCACTTCAGTTGGACCGTTTTGCCCGGATTGCCAATTCTTCGTCGCTGGTCAGGTCACAAGTTGACGGATGCGCCAATGAGGTGCGGGGGGCTGGGTTCTCGCCGCCATCGGTCGCACGGGCCTCCCCGCTTACATCGAAGCCGGTGTGCACGGGAGGCAATCCTAGTGCTGAGTCATGACCCAATCTTCGCGGCGCCGGACTGGGCCTGAACTTCGGACTAAGCTTCGCTCCACTGGGGCATCGCTTCGCTCTGACGCCAGCCACCCGATCGCCGACTCGCATGCCTAGCTTAGCTCTCACAAGGCGCTAAGCTCCACGCGGCGACCGCCGGCCTTCGCTTTGCCATAACTGCGCAGCCGCCCGCATCCGTCAGAAGCATAACCTCCAAACAACGGGAAGCGTGCTTCGCGGGTTTGAGTTATCGCGACCGCTGCGAAATAATGGGCTGTTTCCCAGCGCAACTTCAAAGAGAGTGAACATGGCACAAAAGCGGATCTTGATGCTCGTTGGCGACTACGTCGAGGACTATGAGGCGATGGCCCCGTTTCAGATGTTGTTGATGGTCGGCCACCAGGTCGATACGGTTTGCCCCGGCAAGAAGGGGGGCGACCACGTCGCCACGGCCATTCACGACTTCGAAGGGGACCAGACCTACAGCGAGAAACGCGGCCATAACTTCAGGCTCAATGCGAGCTTTGACGCCGTGAAGCCCGAACAGTACGACGCCTTGGTCATTCCGGGAGGGCGGGCGCCTGAGTACCTGCGACTCAACCAGCGCGTGCTGGAAATTGTCCGGCACTTTGCCGAGACGAGAAAGCCGATTGCGGCCGTCTGCCACGGTCTGCAGATCCTGACCGCGGCGGGCGTGGTGCGCGGTCGCTCGTGTACGGCCTATCCCGCCGTACAACCTGAATTGCTGGCTGCAGGATCGCAGTGGATCGAGCCGAGCGCGGGGCTCGACAGCGCGCACGTCGACGGCAATCTGGTTACGGCGCCCGCCTGGCCGGCACATCCGGCCTGGATGCGCGCCTTTCTGGAAGTGCTGGGAACTCCCCTTGGCGCGTAGAGCGTTTGCAACCGTAGCGGAATCTGTGAAGATTCCGACCCAGCCGCGCAAACGCGCCAGGCCTTGTTGCCGTTTCGGGAGCTGCACCAAGCCGCCGGAATGGTCACCAATTCCGCGACTGCTGTAGCGGAATCTGTGAAGATTCCGACCCAGAGCCTCTGATTCGCCAAAAGCCTCAATGGCGTTTTGGAAGCTGCACCGAGCCGCCTGGAATGGTCACCCATTCCGCTACAACGACATCGCGCTCGAAATGCGCCCGCTTTCCGGGCGCATCGGCGCTTACCGGGAAACTTCGGCGGCCGGCGTTCGCTCGCCGGCCGCCGCCGTTCGTTCTTGCCGCCTTAAGCGGCCAACCGCACGGCGCCCGTCTGGAGTTGGATGCCTTCGATGAACTCTTCGAAGATTCGCATGTCGAGCGCGCTGGCCGATTCGCTTTCCGGATGGAACTGGGTGCCGAAAGCGAACCAGTCGGACCGAATGCTCTCGATCGCTTCCACCACGCCGTCCGGGCAGCGTGCGGTCACGGCAAAGCCAGGCGCAACTTCGTCAATCGCCATGTGGTGCGTGCTGTTGACGCGGATTTCGCCTTCGCCGTAGACCCGCTCCATCAGCGTGCCCGGCACGACTTCCAGGGCGTGGCGATGGGCCGGATCAAGCGAGTCGCGGTGCGGCAACGCCTTGGGCATATCTTCAGGGATGTGGAGGAACAGGTTGCCCCCTTCCGAGACGTTCAGCAGTTGCATGCCGACGCCGATGGCGAACAGCGGCAGTCGGCGATCGGAAGCCATGCGGACCAGCCGGCGATCGAAGCTTTCACGCCGCTGGTCGAGCAGCCGGACGGACGGGTGCAGCATGAATCCGTCGCGGCGCGGGTCGAGATCGGCTCCGCCGATCATCACCAGCCCGTCTAAAAGGTCGAAGATGCGATCCAGATCGGCCTGGTCTTCCAGCGGCGGAATCACGATGGGCACGCCGCCCGTTTTGACGATCGCGTCGAAATAACCTGCACAAACGTAGCTGAACGCGGGAGCGTCCTTCTTGGCCGCGCGGTAGTCAGCGTTCAATCCGATCAATGGCTTCGTTTGCATTTCCCTCTCTCCTTTTTTGGACAAATCCCTTGTCCTAAGCACTGTGAAACGGGGCAACTGGGTCCTGTGAGGCGCCGCTCGGCGCTGACCGCAGATGGGAGAGAGTGGAAGCGAACTGGAAACGCGGCCTCGCAAGGCGGCATTCCACGGCAATTCGCTTGTTCAATTGCGACGGACGAAGCGGGCGCTTCGCAAGTCATCCTTGACGAACCACTTTCGAGCAAGAAGCCCTGGGGCTTCCCGTTGCAGTCGGCGGAGATCGAGTTGCCGGGAACCCTCGGCTGCCATACGGGCGGCTGCCGACGGAACGACCGGGCCCTTCAACCGGGCGACTGACAAATTCCCATCCTGGGTATAGAGCCGAACGAAAATAGTGCCGGAGCGGCCGGCATCCTACGGCCTCGAAATCCTATAAAACGCACGCACTTCCCTGTGTCACCCAGAGACGAAGCAAGCGACAGGGGCGAGTTATAGGGCGGCTGGCCCAAATTGCAAGCGATTCGCTTATCTTGGGCATTCTCAGGCAGGCGACACAAGATCCGGTGCTAGCACGGTTTAGACGCCTTTCGCGCCGTGCAACCCTTTACGCACTCGTCGCCAGGCTCTATTCTGACTTTTCCGCCTTGTTCCCGCATGATCATCACTGTTGCGCCTCTCCGATGCAATACGAGAACGTCTGCCTGGAAGCCTTCGGCTATACGCTGCCCGAGGAGATTGTCACTTCCGCCCAGATCGAAGACTCGCTGGCGCCGCTGTACAAGCGGCTGCGGCTGCCTGAGGGCCGACTTGAGTTGATGACCGGCATCCGTGAACGCCGCTTCTGGCCGGCGGGTATGCTGCCGAGCGAAAAGAGCGTGGAAAGCGCCGAGAAAGCGATTGCCGCGGCCGGCGTCGACAAGGCCGAAATCGGCGCCCTGATTCATGCTTCGGTCTGTCGCGACCACCTGGAGCCCGCGACCGCCTGCAAGGTGCACCATCGCCTCGGTTTGCCGTCGAGTTGCCAGATCTTCGACCTTTCCAACGCCTGCCTTGGCGTGCTGAACGGCATGGTCCAGGTGGCCAACATGATCGAGCTCGGCCAGATCCGCGCCGGCGTGGTCGTGGCCACCGAGAGCAGCCGCCAACTGGTCGAGACCACCATCGCCGAGTTGAACCGCAACGAGTCGCTCACACGCGAGCAGATGAAACTGGCCGTCGCCTCGCTGACGATCGGTTCCGGCAGCGTTGCCGTGGTGCTGGTTGACCGGGAGTTGAGCCGCACGGGCAACCGCCTGCTGGCCGGAGTCGCCGCGGCAAATACCGCCTTTCACGATCTCTGCCACAGCGGGCGCGACGAAGCCGTCGCCGACGAGATGCAACCGCTGATGCAGACCGATTCGGAGCGTCTGATGCGGGCCGGCGTCGAAACGGCCGGCCGCGCCTTCGCATCGTTCCTCGATGAGCTCGGCTGGCAGCGCGAGCAAATCGACAAGACCTTCTGCCATCAAGTCGGCGTCGCCCATCGCAAGCTGCTGTTCGAAGCCTTCGACCTGGCGCCTTCGCTCGACTTTTCCACCGTCGAGTTCCTCGGCAACACCGGCTCGGTCGCCGTGCCGATCACCGCGGCGATGGGCATCGAGCAAGGCCATCTCGTTCGCGGCGACCGCGTGGCATTGCTCGGCATCGGCTCCGGCATCAATGTGTTGATGTTGGGCGTCGATTGGCAGGGCGCCGTTGCCGGCGACTCGAAAGGAAAGGCTCGCCCCCACCATCGCGACGTTCCTCGGCGTCCCATCGCGGCCCGCTGAGACGCGGGCGTCCACACAGGCGAGCCGGAGGCGTGAGCCTCCGTGTTGAAGCGGCGAGTGGACCGCCTCTCGCTGACGCGGCCATGCCATTTGGTCGGTCAACGTCACCAGGGGACTGACGTCCCCCGCTCGCCGAAGGCGAGCGGAACGGAGCCAGGCGAGCCGGTGGCGTGAGCCTCCGTTTGATTTGTACAGGAGGTTACGATCTACGCCCGGCAAGCGAATCTCTATTCGCCAATCACATAACACGCCGCCTCTTCGCCGTTGCGCACGTACAGTCGCCCGCCGGCGATGAGCGGATAGTTCCAGCATTTGCCTTCGATCGCCTGGAAACGGCCCAATTCCCTGAACTGATCGGGATCGGCGGCCACCAGCACGGCTTCGCCGCCTTCCGACAGCACAACAAGCAGTTGCTGTTCGGCTAGCAGCACGGCCTGGCCATGGGAGTAACGGCCGCGTTTCCAGCGGCGTTTGCCGGTCTTCAGGTCGAGGCAGCCAAAGATGCCTTCGTCAAAGCCGTAGGCGGCGCCGCTGAAGACCATGAGATCGTTGAACGAAGACCGCAACGCTTGCGATTTCCAAGCTGCGTTGGCGCTCCACTTGCCGTCGTCGTGAGAAAGTTCCAAAAGTTTCAAGCCCGTGCCTGCCTGGATCAGCAGTTGCGCGTCGCCGACGACGTGCGGCTGGATCTCAGGCATGGTGATGGAGTTGCCCATCGAGAATTCCCACAGCAACTCGCCCGAGTCGGGCTTCACGGCGATCAGCATCTGGTCAGACGCCATCACAATCTGCTCCTCGCCGCAGAGCGTCGCCCGTTGCGGCGAGCTGTAACTGTTCGTGCCGCACGCCGCGTTCCACGCCCGTTCGCCGCTTTTTGTATGGTACGCCACAAGGCCC
>DASZUP010000130.1:0-11628 GCA_035547635.1 Pirellulales bacterium | reverse complement strand
TTCGCTTTACGCGGTAAGGCATTTGGAAGCTCCTTAGTTGGGGAAAAGGCTAAGGCATTGACCTGACCTCATCCCCAACAGCAATCCAAGCTGCCGGCTCTTCAGCACGATGCGCATCTCGTACAAGGCAAAGGCTATCCGCAGACAGGTTCGATTGCCGCCGCCGAAGGGAAACCATTCATGGCCCGCGTACTTGCGGCTCAAAAAACGCTCCGGGCGGAAAGCTTCCGGATCTGGATAAAGATCAGGCCGATGGTGGACGAGGCGGTTGCAGGGGCAGAGCACGATGCCGGATGGATACTCGCGGCCGCCCGCCACGAACGGCTGCTTCGTCAACCGGACGGCGAAGGGCATCATCGTGCGCAAGCGAAGGCTCTCGCGGATCGCCGCGTCGAGGTATTCCAACTGCGCAAGATGCTGGGCCTGCGGCGGGGCGCCGCCCGTGGTGCGGTCCAATTCCTCAACGATGCGCTCCATCACGTCCCGGCGCGGGACGATTTGCTCCAGCGCCCAGGCCAGCGCGGCGGACGTGGTGTCGTGTCCGGCCAGGATCAGCGTAATGAGAGCGTCGCGAATCTCCTCGTCATCGAGCGAGCGGCCGTCTTCGTGCGAGGCGGCCAGCAGATCGGCCAATACGTTGTCGCCAACAACTGAAGCAGGCTGGCGCCGCCGCGCACGGATCAGGGAGTAGAGCGACTCGTTCAGTTCGTGCATCTGGCGAAAGAACGGCAGCCAGCGCGATCTTTGGAGCAACGCAATCGGCAGGATCTTGACGAGAATCAGTCCATAGCGCCCTCGCCCCTGCACCAAGAGCCGCTGCACTTGTCTCTCGATGACATCTCGCTGCGGCCCTGCCGAAAGTCCCAGCACGGTCTGAAGGGTAACTCGCAGCGTAATCTGCTGCATCGATTCGAGCATACGGACCGCTCGGCCGACGGGCCAGGCGCGAACGGCCTCCAGCGTCGCCGCCTGCATGGCATCGAAGAGCGATCGCATCCGCTCCCCTTTAAGGGGCGGCAACCGCACTCGCCGCTGCCGCTGATGACGATCTTCGTCCAGCACCAAAACCGAGTTCGGGCCGACGGTAGGAATCAGGAACTCGTTACCCTCTCCCGAGTGCAGCGAGCGCCCGTCGCCGCGGAACACGTCTTGAACGGCTTCCGGGTCGCTGAGCATGACGAACTTGCCATAGCCCGCGAAGCGGACCAAAAACGTGTCGCTGTAGCGGCGCGCGCATTCTTCGAGGAAAGGAAGCGGGGATTGCGTATAGCGGAGCAACTGCCAGGCCGCGGAAGCGTTGGGACCGGCAGGCAACGAATGTTCACCGCCGCGCGAACTTCGTCTTGTGAAGTTGGAGGCGCCGGAAACGTTCGCAGAGGCTCCGATTGTCATCAGTAAACCAACGATCGAGAAATGCTTTAGTCTCGCACCGCTTGCAAGCGGAGTTGGCGATTCGGGTCATGCCATCCGAGACCGCGTTTGTACTATGGGCTAGCGATGCTCGGCCGGTACGATAAATGTATGCTGGATGGTCTGCTGCTGGAATCCGAGCACCTCGGGAAATCGCACGCCAAGCAAGAGTTGCACATCGAAGATTTCTTCCACCGCCGTTTCGAACTCAAGGAAAGCGGCCGCCTGACCACGGCGCAAGTCGACGACGGCAACCCCGCAACGGAGTTGTTCGCGCTTCTCCGCAAGGGGTACGCCGTCCATGGCGGAGGTAGGGCGGATCTTCGAGAGGCCAACGAAGGCGAAAGGGCCGACGCAGGCCATGCCGCGCGCGAAGCCTGGAAGCCGCGCGATCGCGTCCTTCTTTCCGCTTGCGCGATCGACCTGCACCAGACTGCCGGTTCCCGATTCGAGCACCCACAAGCTCCCGTCGTGCCAGCGCGGCGAGTGCGGCATCGAGAGGCCGCGGGCTATGAATTCGCCGCTGGGGATGTCGATCACACAGCCGCCGTGCGCCTTGTTGGGCCGCCAGCCGTCGCGAACGTCGGTGGCGCCGAGTGCTGTGACATATCTCGGCTGGCCGTCCACCATGGCCAGTCCATTCAAATGACAGCGGTCCTCGGCGGCGATCGCCGAAATGAACGGCGGGCGCCAACGAGGGACGAAGCTGTAGTCTGGATCGAGTGTTGCCAAACAGGAAAATCGCGTGCTGACAAGCCACAACTCGTCGCCGGCCCACGCAACCTCGTGAATGCCGATGTCTCCCGTTACATGACTCGACCGCGGCAAATAAAAGGCGTCGTGCAGGCCGGGCGGCTCCAATCGCTGTGCAATGTCCGGCGCGTTACGTAAGAACCAGATCTCCTTTCGCGAGCCGATCGCCAGTCGGCGGCCGTCCGCGGCCAGCCCCATGGGCCTGTCGAACGTGCGGATCAGCGTCGAAAGCCCCTGTCCGCTGGCCCGCACTGCGAGCAGCTTGTTGGCCTGATAGGTGCTGACCAAGAGCGACGCGCCAAGCTTGCGCAGAAACTCGACAAAGCTGTCGCTCTGCGTGTAGCGGAACTCTACCGCTGCCGGCGGCGGCGATAGGCCGGCCGGAGGCGGCAGTGCGGTGTCAGGCAGCCCGGCGCCGGTGCGTGTTGACATCGGTTGTTCCTTCATGGCATTCGGACGGGCGGGCGGCTCTGGAGTCCGCCCGCCTGCTTCGATCAATATTGCGGACTGGGCAGCCTACTCGCGGCGTTTCTTGGACGTCGGTGTCAACAAGTCGGTCAGTGCGACATCGAAAGCCGCGGCCGTGGAGAGCTTCGGATTGCCCTTGCGTCCACCATCGTCGTTCATGATGGTCCCCGTGCCCCGGCTGTCGCCGATCGTGGCGCCGCTGGCACCGGAGAGGTTCACATAGAGCGGCTCATTTTGCTCCTTCTTGCCGCGTTTCTTGGACGTCGGTGTCAACAAGTCGGTCAGTGCGACATCGAAAGCCGCGGCCGTGGAGAGCTTCGGATTGCCCTTGCGTCCGCCATCGTCGTTCATGATGGTCCCCGTGCCCCGGCTGTCGCCGATCGTGGCGCCGCTGGCACCGGAGAGGTTCACATAGAGCGTCTCATTTTGCTCCTTGCGGGTGTCGCCATTGATCGTGATCTCGATCGTCTTGCTGGTTTCGCCCGGTGCAAAGACCAGCGTTCCGGACTTGGCCACGTAGTCTTTGTCGGAAGTCTTGGCCGAGCCGTTGGCGGTGGCGTAGTTCACCTGCACCGTTTGCCCGCTGGCCTGCGACAGATAAACCGTGAAGACCATCAGCGTCGTGCCGCTGTTGCCCTCCACAATGGACGGGTCGTTGATGTAGATCGCGGGCGGCGTGTCGTCGTCCAAGATGTAGCCGTAGCCCCAGTTGCCGCCGAGTCCGGAATTGGCAGCGCTGGTCAGTTCGACGGCGAAATACTCGTCGGATTCCTGCACCGTGTCGCCCAGGATCTGGACGTTGAGCGCCGCCTCGGTCGTGTTGGCGAGGATCGTCACCGAGCCGGTGGCTTCCACGTAGTCGCTGCCGGCGTGCGCCGAGCCATCGTGGGTTGTGTAGTTCACCGTTACCGGCAAGTCGTAGGCGTTCGAGAGATGCAGAGAAAACGTCAAATTCGAAGTGCCCGAGTTGCCTTCCGGCTTGCTGGCGTAGGTGTCGATCCACACGTAAGGCTCGTCGTTCACGATGTTGCCGAGGGCTTGTGCTGCGCCCAGGCTCGCGCCGTTCGGGTTGCTGAGGTTGACGAAGAACAACTCGTCCGGCTCGCTCACCCGATCGCCGTTCACCGGCACGGTGATGGTCTGGCTGGCCGTTGTGTGGGCCGGGAAGGTCACCGTTCCCGACGTGGCGACGTAATCGACGCCGACCGTGGCGCCAGGCCCATACCAATACTGCTCGTCGGAGGTGAGATCGGCCGTGGAATAAGCGACCGAGACGGGGAAGTCGTATTCGTTTGAGATCGACACGGTGAACGTGAAGGCCTTGGCGCCGGTGTTGCCCTCGAGGTCGCTGACGTAACTGTCGATGCTCACCATCGGCTCGTCGTCCAGGATCGTGCCCACGCCAGTCCCATTGGCGACAAAGCCGTTCGTCGGATCCGTGAGTATGACGGAAAACGTTTCGGTGTATTCGCCAATCCGGTCGCCAATGACGGCGATGCTGATACTCTTGCTGGTCTCACCAGGATTGAACGTCAGCGTTGCCGTCGCCGCTTGATAATCGCTGTCGGCCAGCGCGCTGCCGTCCTGCGTGGAATAGACCACGCTCACCGGCTGGTTGTATGCGGCCGACAAGCTGACGGTGAAGTTGGCGTTCGTCGTGCTCGTGTTCCCTTCGCTGACCGCTGCAGCACTGGCAATGGTGATCGAAGGGGCATCGAGCGCGGGCCAAGTCGCGTTGTTCAGGAGCACGGAGACTTGGCCGCCGGAGTTGCTGGCCGTCGCCGCATCGGCGCGGCCGTCGCCATTGAAATCGCCGACAGTGATGTTCCATGATTCCGCGTCCGTGGCGGTAGTGACCGGCGGCTTGAATGTGCCGCTGGCGGTTCCCAAGAGCACGCTGACGGTGTTTGGTCCCCGGTTGGCTGCGACCAGGTCGGGCTTCAGGTCGCCATTGAAGTCAGCAACGGCCACCGACGTGGGCTGCATGCCGGCGGGATAGGACTGGGCCGTGGCAAACGAGCCCAAGCCGTTGCCCGCATACACGCTGACGGAATTCGCGTAGCCGTTGGACGTGACGAGGTCCACCTGCCCGTCGCCGGTAGCGTCTTTGGCGATGAACGAGGAAGTTCCCACGCCGATGTAGGTTGGAGCTCCAAGTACTCCGCTGCTGGAGCCCGGGAGGACGGCGATCGAATAGCCATCGCTGGCTGCGAAGTCCGATTTGCCATCGCTGTTGAAGTCTGCGCTGACTGCGGCGGTGTAATAGGAGTAGCCGAGGGACTGCGAGCTAGATGCCGAGAACGAGCCGTTACCGTTGCCGAGCAGCACATTGGCATAACCAACGTAATTGCCGGAGTACCAGCCGTAATAGCCCCAGCCGCCGGGGAGATAGTAATTCGTTGTAACTCCCAGGTCGAGCTTGCCGTCTCCATTGAAATCCCCGACGGCTACGGAGGACGGACTCGAACCAAGGTTGATGCTGGTAGGAGCAGCGAAGCCGCCGCTGCCGTTGCCCTTGAGCACGCTCACGTCGGCGGCGTTGGCTGTGAAAAGATCAAGCTTGCCGTCGCCGTCAAAGTCTCCCACGGCCAGCGAGAGCGGGTTCGATCCGGTGGGGGAGTTGATTGCTTGTTGAAACGTGCCATCGGCATTGCTCAGCAGGACGCTCACGTCGCTGCCGCCGTTGTTTGCAGTGACCAGGTCGAGCCGGCCATCGTTGTTGAAGTCGGCGGCAATTACCGCGTCGGGGTAGGGGCCCACGGTATAAGTGACTGCCGCGTCAAACGCCATCACGCGGCGGTCCTCCAGGCTTTCCAGCAGGAGCCGCCTTGCCGGATGTATTCGACCTGCGGCACGCTGAGTGCCACGCCGCGGGGAACGAGTCAACGCCTTGACCATTGAACGAAACCACATGGGAAATCTCCTTAGTAGCCGTCACACTCCGCGTGATGAACCCGCGGAGCGTGACAACGATGTGGACTGCGCTATAATGGCGGCGGCGAGCCACCCGGCGCGCAGACCAAGCGCCGGAGCGGTGCCGGGCCGGTGAGGAGCTTACTTGACGGTTAGGGCCTCACCGGCCGCTTTGTTTGACTCTCGATTGTTCAGAGTGTGATCACTTCTGCCTTTCTTTGTTCCGTAACAATTCCTGTACTTCGATCCCCGACGAGATCGGTCTCGACGCGGTGGCGAAGCCCGATGTCCAGAAGCGCTGCGGGCGCCCCCGACGGCGCTGGCGGATCCGGTAACGGCGCCGGTGGAACGGGGTCGCCGGGGACGATTTCAACCTTGAGAGGTTCGTCGGCTCCTGGCCCCGGTGTCGCCTGCTCGAACTCGGGCCAGTCCCAGTCGAGGCCCATTCCTTTCAATCGCTGGCGGATGGCCCGCAGATCCCAGATATGAACCGCGTGAGCGTACGGGACCGTGACCACGATTTGCGTGCCGTCAGGGGTGAAGCAGATCCAGCCGGCGCGGTCGCCGGACGGGTCTGCGAGCCTGGCCACGGTGCGAGCACTTGCCGCGTCCTTCAGATGAATAACCCCCGGCGCCATCTCCAGCGCCATCAGTCTCCCGTTCGTCGAGAAGGCCACGTGGCCAGGGAATTGAGCAATTTCCGTGGGAATGGTGCGCAGCGGCTGCAAAGTTTCCACGTCATAGAAATTGAACTCGTTCCCATCGCTGATGATGAGCGCGCGGCTGTCGGGGGTGAAGTAGACGTGGGCGTGCGATGCCACGACCCATTCGTGGACCGCCTGGCCGGTTTCGGCGTTCCAGAGCCGCACGCGGTCCGAATGCCAGCCGCGACTCGCCAGCCAGCGGCCGTCCCGGCTGAGAACCTGCCCATCGGCACTCCGGTGGACACCCGTCTTCTGCCGCACCGTTCCCTGATCCAGATTCAAAATCTCAATAGGGCCCGCGAACTGAATCACTGCCGCCAGTGTTCGCCCCTCTGGGCTGCGCGCGAAACCAGCGTGGTAAAGCGGGGAAAGTTGCACCGGCGGGCCGAGTTGGATGCTCGAGCCTGCGAGCCGCGCCGGCCAGCGGTACAGGCCGGTGGTGGTACTGGTCAGCAGGTCCCAGCGTTCGCTATGGCGGTCGAAGAACGCGTCCGTGCTGGCGTCAGGCAGCCTTGCCAACTCCCGTCCGCTGGCAAGGTCCCACAAGCGAGTGCCTGAGCCCATCCCCAGCGCCAACAATCGGCCGTCGGGGCTGATGTCGCCGCTGTAATAGCTGCTTTGCCCGGCGCCGTCGCTGCTGACAAGCGTGCGATACTCACGGCTCAGGCTTACATCGAGCATCTGCCCTTCCTCGCCGCGCCAGGCAACGCCTAGCGATTGGCCATCGCTGCTGAATTGCGGTTCCATGCGCATGGGCAACTGCATCAGTTGCCGCGCCGTGGAAGGGTCCCAAAGCCGCACGGTTCCATCCCAGGAGGTCGAGGTCAGGAGGTTCCCGTCGGGATGGAAGCTCAGGAAAGTGACGTTTTGTGCGTGGCCTTCTAACTGCGCGACCTTGCGCTGCGCAGCTACGTTCCAGATTTGAATGCTCGTGTCGGAACCAGCAATGGCGAGACGCTCCCCGTCCGGATGCCAGGCCACGACCTGTTCGTAGTTCACCTTCGCTGCAAGGTTAGTGACAAGTTCCCCGTTGCTTGCGTCGAAAACGGAAACGAAACCAAACGGATCGTGGTAACCGATGGCTAACCGCGGCTTGTCGGGGTGGAAAGCCAAGGAATACGCGGGCGTCTTATCGGGCAATTGCCAGCGGTTGAGTTCCTGGCCGGTTGCCAGGTCGAAGCGGATGACCCACCCTTGCTGGCCGACCGCTAACTGCCGGCTGTCCGGACTGAAAGCAATCGCCAAGCTGGGAGGCAATTCCTCGCGCAGCACCGCTTTCCCGTCAGCCACGCGCCACACGCGCAGGGGAGCGTTCCCGAGTTCGAGCGTGGCCAGGTATTGGCCGTCGGGGCTGAATCTGCCGACCCACGCGGGACGGGACTTGATCGGGACCCCGACGATGCTTTGGATTTCGCAGTTGTCCGGAAAACTGCGGACGCTGATGACGCCTTGGTCGTCGACGCGCGCCAAGCGCCGGTATCGAGCGTCCAGGCAAAATGCCTGGCCTATCGGCACCCTAGCGTGCCAATCCGGCCTTACGAGGACGTCGGGGAGCGCCATGGCTGCGATCGCTTCGTCGCGCAGCCGTTCGTCGGTGCGGACGGCGGCGGCTTTGGCGAGGGCATCCAGGCTCTTCAGTCGTTGCCCCATCTGGCGCGTGGAACGGCGGGCACGGGCTTGTTCATAGAGTGAAAGCCACATCTTGTCCTTGGCATCCGCCAGCGCCGCCTCCTTTTGCCGGAGGGCGCTCTCTTTCTGATTCGCCTCGTAAACCGCAAGCGATTCCGCGTGAGTGGCGCGAAGCATGCCCCAGGTCGGTCCGATGATCCCAACCACCATCGACAGCGCCACAAAAGCCGCCGCCAGCACCGGCCCCTTGTTTCTTCGCACGAACTTCCGCAATCGATACGCCGCCGACGGCGGACACGCCTGCACCGGCTCGTCATCCAGGTAGCGCTGCAGATCCAAGGCAAAGCCGCTCGCCGTCTCGTACCGCCGACTACGGTCCTTCTCCAGCGCCTTCATCGCGATCCAGTCGAGTTCGCCGCGAATGGTTCGGCTGAGCCGCGCGGGTTCGATGCTGCGGTTGGCGGCGATCGACGGGAGCGTATCGGCACTGGATAGGCGCGTGCTCGGCTTCTGAGGTTCTTCCTCCCGGATGATCCTCAGCATTTCGTCCCAGGCGGCGGAGCGCAGCCGCTGCCGATCGAACGGCGTGCTGCCAGTCAACAGCTCGTAAAGCAAAACGCCCAGCGAATAGATGTCTGTCCGCGTGTCGACATCGAGCTGGTTGACCTTGGCCTGCTCGGGGGACATGTACTCGATCGTCCCCACAAGCTGGCCGAAGCCGGTGAACATTGTCCTTTCCGTCAGCGGCGCTGCGGTTGCCTTGGCCACGCCGAAGTCGATCACCTTGGGGACCGCTTTCTGGTCGTATTCCGCCACCAGGATGTTCGACGGCTTGATGTCACGGTGGATGATCCCCTTTTGATGGGCGTGCTGAATCGCCTGGCAGACTGGCAACAATAGCTCGAGCCGCTGGCGAGGGGTGAGGTGGTGCTCGTCGCAATAATTTGTGATCGGCTGCCCTTTGACCAGCTCCATGACGAAATAGGGATGGCCGGAGCTGGTGGCGCCGGCGTCGAGCACCTTGGCGATATTGGGATGATCCATCAGCGACAGTGCCTGCCGCTCCGCCTCAAAGCGGGCTACCACCTGCCGCGTGTCCATGCCTGGCTTGATGATCTTCAGCGCCACCTTGCGCCGTACCGGCTCATGCTGCTCGGCCATGAAGACGACGCCCATGCCGCCTTCTCCGATCTGCTCGAGCAGCTTGTAAGGTCCGATCACAGTGCCTGGACCTTCGTCCGTCGGCGGCCTCTCGACGGCGCCTCGCCGCCCATGAACCGTCGGCTGCAGGAAGCTCTGCTGCTCGTCGTATACGCGCAGCAGAGCTTCGACCCGGGCGAAAAGGTAATTGTCGTCGCCGCACGCCTGCTCGAGATACAGTCGGCGGGCTTCGCGCGCATCGATCTGCCGCGCTACGTTAAAAATTGCATGTTCGTCAAGCTTGGGAACAGTCATGGCACGCCTCGTCGGCGAGGAACGCGCTTCCTCGCCTATTAATCAGTGCGAAATCGGAGAGAGAATTCCCCAAAAGATTCCGCTTTGTTCCGGCGTCAGGACGGTTTTGCGCGGGCGGCATGAGGACTGGCGCTGTTTCCTTCCATCTCCAAGCGCAGCCAGCAGCGAGCGTAGGCCCAGTCGTTATCGGCCGTAGAAGTGGAGACGCCAAGCGCATCGGCCGCTTGTTCGATCGAGAGCCCGGCGAAGAATCTGAGCTTGACCAGCTCGGCCCTTCGGCGGTCTTGCCGTTCGAGTTTCTCCAGGGCCTCGTCGAGGGCGAGTAAGTCGAGGTCGGGGCCGGCGATAGCCGGCTCGATATCCGCCAATTCAAGTCGCTGACGGTCGCCGCCCGCCTTCAGCGATTGTTTGTGGCGAGCGCGCTCCACCAGGATCCGTCGCATCGCCTCGGCGGCCGCGGCGAAGAAATGCCCCAGGCTATTCCAAGGTTGAGAACTTTCGACGGCCGCCAGCCGCAAATACGCCTCGTGAACCAGTGCCGTCGCCTGCAGCGTCTGCCCCGGCGACTCCTGCGCCAGCTTGTGGCGTGCCAACTTGCGGAGTTCGTCGTAGACGATAGGCAGAAGCTGGTTTACCGCGTGCGGATCGCCTTGCTCGATGGCAGACAGGATGCAGGTGACGTCGCTCATATGCCTTGAGCATAACCAGCTTGCCCCAAAAATCAAAAAAATCAAATAACACACTAATTTTGTTTTCCAGGGGCCTGCCAGAGGCTGGTGTTGGCGCTGAACGAGACAAGCCGACCTCCACCGCGTCGAAGTCGCCTTCGCACAGTATCGGACCTCAGACTGTCCCGGTGATCGCTCCACTTCGAGCTTGGATGGAATTTTCCGGCTCGACATTGGTACGCCGTTTCCTGCGGCGGCGGCATCGCCCCGTGCGCGCAAGGCCGCTGCGTCAAACACACGGGCTTATGATCTGTCGGTCCTTCGGGATTCGAGGAAACTGCTTCAGATGATTTCGCTAAGGCGCGCCGCCAGCGGATCAAATACTTTGGGCATGTCTGTTCTGGGCCGCGTCTTCCCCAACTGCCCAAGGTCGTGTTTTCCTGAGTGCTTTGACGTTCGGCGGGCCCCGCCCCACAGGCCGGCGGTCGTTTGGCAAGAAAGCGAATGGTGTTCTTGTTCCGCACAGAACGTGGTGGAGTGGGATGGGCATGCATGGTAGATTGCCGAATGCTTGGCACTGCAGTTCGATTAAGAAGTAGCGCCCACTATGCTGTGGCCTGGATTTCCCTCACGTGCGACTCGTCGCGGAAAGAGCACGTCGTCGAAAGCGACCGAGTTGAAACGGGCGATTATTCGTCGTCATTTCGCTCAAAGCAACGCCCGCCGCGGCGGCCAAGCCTTGAACGCGGCCAGGCGCGTCGCGGGCGGACCGAGGCGACATTCAGGCGATAACCGCGATGAATCCTGATCGCAATCTGCTCTATGGCCTGCTGGTCCGGCTGCTCGATTTCGCTCCGCGGGCGGAGGTTTGCTCCGCATTGCGCGCGGCGCTCGATGCCGACGAGCGTCCGCTGGGCGAGCAACTGCGAACTTCGGGCCAGATCGACGCCCGCCAGCAAGCGGCGCTCGACGCGATCGAACGCGAGGTTCTGGCTTTGCACGGCGGCGAAGCGCCGCGGTCGCTCGCAGAGTTGGCTCGCAGCGGCGGGCTCGCCGAGGAACTGGCGAGCATGCGGCGCTCGCTTTCAGGGGCGCCGCCCGAAGCAAACGCCACCTTGCCGCTGCCTTCCGGGACCTTGGCGAGTCAAAGTTCCGACGCCGCGATCTCGGCCGAGCCGGAGTCGGCGCTCGGCGAGCGATTTCGCATCCTCCGCACGCACGCCAAGGGAGGGCTGGGTGAAGTCTTCGTGGCTCATGACCACGAGCTGCGCCGCGAAGTGGCCCTCAAGCAACTGCACGACCGCCACGCCGACGCACCCGTTAACCGCGCAAGGTTCTTGCTCGAAGCCGAAGTGACCGGCGGATTGGAGCACCCGGGCATCGTGCCGGTCTACAGCTTGGGTCGCAACGCCGCGGGCCGGCCTTTCTACGCAATGCGGTTCATTCGCGGCGACAGCCTGAAAGAAGCCATCGATCGCTTCCATCACGCGGACGCGACCGAGCGTGATCCGAGCGAGCGCGTCTTGGAACTGCGCAAGCTATTGCGCCGCTTCATCGACGTCTGCAACGCGATCGAATACGCGCACAGCCGCGGCGTGATCCATCGCGATTTGAAGCCCGATAACATC
>DASZUP010000129.1:0-3120 GCA_035547635.1 Pirellulales bacterium | reverse complement strand
CATGTAGCAGTCCGCAAAGAAGGCTTGCAGGTCCGCATTGATTCGCAGCTTTTCGCGACGAACCTGGTCGTGCTGCCGCTCGGTTCCGGGTCGGAGGACGAGCACTTTCTGGTGCTGTTCGAGAAGGCCGAGCCGCCGCCGGAGCCGTCGCAGGAGTCGCCGCCCGCGGCGCCGGAAGCGGCGGACGGTTCGAGCGAAGACGGTCGACGCATAACGCGGCTGGAGCAGGAATTAAAGGCCAACCGCGAGTATCTGCAATCGGTCATCCGTGATCTCGAACAGGCTAACGAAGAACTGCAATCGGCCAATGAAGAGATCCTGTCCAGCAACGAGGAGTTGCAGAGCACGAACGAAGAACTGGACACGGCCAAAGAGGAGCTGCAATCGACCAATGAGGAACTCAACACCGTCAATGAAGACCTGCACGGCCGCAACGAGGAACTGAGCCGGGTCAACAGCGACCTGGTGAACCTGCTGGCCAGCATACAGATTGCGATCGTGATCGTGTCCGCCGAGCAGCGCATTCGCCGCTTCACGCCCATGGCCGAAAAGGTGCTGAACCTGATCCCTGGCGACATCGGCCGCCCGATCGGACAGATCAAGCCGAACATCAACTTCCCTGACCTGGAGCGACTGATCGAGCAAGTCGTAACCCATGCGACGGTCGAACAGCGCAACGTGCAGGACGTCCAGGGCAAGTGGTACTCGTTGACGATCCGGCCCTACAGGAGCGTCGAGAACCGCATCGACGGGGCCGTGCTGTCCTTGTTCGAGATCTCGCCGCCGTCAGGATCGTGAATACTGCGCGCAGGCAAAGTCTCCGGGACGTCGCCCGGCGCCGCTTGCGGGGCATCGTTAAACCGGACGAGCGCAGGGCGCCGCTTCGCTCAGGCGCCGAATGGCCGGAATGGACTTCAGCCCGACGAAGCGATATCCGCGGCGTTTGAGTTCGGGGACCAGCCGTTTCGTCAACTCGAACGTCTGATTCCGGCGGGCGAATTCCGGAGTCTCGGAGCTGTCATGCATCAGCACGATGCCGCGGCGCACGCGCTCGATCTCGTCGAGGTATCGCCGCACGGCGTCTTCCACCGACTCGCGTCGCTCCCAGCATCCCCAATCGCCGCCGGTCACGTCCCACATGATCGGACCGAGGTAGTCCGCGAAACGCCCGCTGTGGTTCAACGCCTCGGCCGCAATGGAATAGCCGGCCGCATGGGCGTCGTCTGCTGTTTCAGGACGCCAGCTTCCGTAAGGCGGCCGAAAGAAGAGCGTCTCTTCAGCAAAAGGACGAATCAGCGCGTCGGTTTGCGTCAGTTCCCAGACCGCGTCTCCGCCCGAGACCAGCAAATCGACGAGGCCGGCATGCGTGTAGGTATGGTTGCCGATCAAGTGCCCTTGCGCGTGCAATGCTTGCAAAGCGTCGGAACATTGCGCGGCGTGCGCTCCGACGACGAAGAACGCGGCTTGTATGTTCTGTTCATTCAGATAGCGGGCCAGCTCGATTGTATGCTCGCCCGGTCCGTCGTCGTACGTCAGGCAAACGGTCCCGTCGGGCAAATCGGCGCCGTCAATGTCGTGGTGGTAGAACATGGTTAGCCAGAGAGAGAAAGTAAAGGTCGTTCGCTCGACGTCGGATTAGCTCTCGGGCACAACGGGGCTCAAGGCGCCTTGGCCGCTTTCGAGCGGTTGCTCGTCAGTCGTCGGTTGGCAAGCGGCGTGCCAGGCTTCCAACTGGCAAAGGCCGCGCTCGACCTCGTCCGAGACGACTCGCCGGCTTCGCCAAAGCTGCGGCCAGCCCGCCGCCGCCAGCGCCACGGCCTCGAGAGCTATCCGCGGCGGCGCCTTGCGAATGAGCTGAAGGCTTTTTTGCACGGCCTGCGGCCAGGGGCGTCGGAGCCAGGCGAACCAGAGCGCATTGCGCAGTTCGTAGCGGCGGCGGTCTCGCGCGTTGCGCAAGGGCGAAGGGAAATGCCGCACGACCAGTTGCGGCACATAGCACAACCGCCAGCCTCGGCTTGCCAGGTCGACGGCCAGCAGTTGTTCTTCGCCGCCAAGAAACCACCGCGAATCAAAGCCGCCGCACTCGAGAAACGCCGACCGCCGCACGGCTGCGGCGCCCGCGAGAAAGCCCAGCAGCAATGGACCGGGAAGTCCGTCCTCGCAGCCGAGCGGGCTGTCGGCCATCGCCCGGCAGGTGGGATCCAGCTCTCCTTTCGGTCCGACCAGCACCCGCGCATTCAACAGTCCCAGGCGCGGATGCCGATCGAACAAGTCGGCGGCCAAGCGCAACGAGCCCTGTTCCCACCGGCAGTCGTCATCGCACAATGCGACGTACTCGGTTTCGATGCGCTGCACGCCAACGGTTCTCGCCGCCGCTCCCAGGTTGCGGGTTTGCGGCAGCAGGACAACCTCCGGGTAGCGGTCCGAGACGGCGGTGCAGGTATCGTCACTTGATGCATTATCGACCACCACGATCGGCGGACGCTCGGCAAGCGCCGCCAGGTGGTCGAGCGTGTGCAGCAGCTCCTCGCGCCGGTTATGGGTGATGACTACGACCCCGATTCGGCAATCTTCGCTTGGCATAGGCAATTCTTTCCGCCGCGGTTGGAGGAGGGTGCGACCTGGGCGATGCGCATCACGACGGCTCCGGGAATTGAACATCGACTGGAAAGGGGGTGTTCACGGATTCTTGCGGGGCGTCCGTTTGCGCGGCGACGGCGTGGACGCCAGGGGCTGCTTTCGCCGCTGCGCCTCGGCCCGTCCGGCGGCGAGGGCGTCGTTGGCGTTGGTAACCTTGCGGTTCGTCTTGGCGCTTTTCAATTCGCGCTGCTTGAATTCATTCGCGGCCGCTTCGACTTTTTTGCGTGACTTGGAGGCGTGCTTTTCCGCCATCGGAGTTGCTCCCATCTGCTCGGGCCCCAGACTGCCGGCTCTGACCAACAGCGCGCCGAGAATCGCAAAAGCGGCGCCATGCGCGCGGGCGCGCCGGCGCTTTCGTCGCAACCTCCGGCGACGCCGCAAACAGGGTTAAGATGGCCGCCGGGTTGGGGGCCGGCCTTGCTTGTGCAGGGCGGCTCTGCACTGGTCGCGCGGAAGCCAACGGCGTCGCGAGCGGTCCAT
>DASZUP010000128.1:0-3313 GCA_035547635.1 Pirellulales bacterium | reverse complement strand
ATTGCTAGCCGCCCCCATCCGAATAGACGCGAACCCCACTGAGATAAGGCAGCCTGGTGTCCGAGCCGACCCTGCCGACTGGATGGGGAGCGGCGACTCCGTGATTGCGACCTTCCGATCTCCAGGGCGTGAGTTGACCGCGATGTGGCCTTTTTCAGCGTACCGACTATTCAGCCCTTCAATGTTGAACGCAACGACGAACTCGATGAGGGATTCTTGCGCGTTCCAGCGAAACGCGAGCTTAACCGTCCGGAAGCTCCTGTAATGCGAGCGTGAGCTCCTGCGTGCATTTCTTCGAAGGACTGCCATCGAACCTCGTGCCTGGACGTAGAGCGGTGCATCAGTTACGGGCCGCAGGTTTCCGGTCTAAGGCCAATCATCCGGTTATTGCAAATTTAACTGGTTCCGTGACTCGCTTGTTCGCCGCACGTGGCGTCGCGTGATAGGCACCATCCCACTCGCGCTCGCCGGTGCGGCCAACGTTCCATCCCAAGATTTAAGCCGCTCTCGGACGCGCCGTCAAGCTGATGAGGGTTCGGCTGGCTCTTGCACGGTTTGCTGGCGGTGAGCCAATCGCGACGTTCCGTCAACCGTAACGTGTGTCGGGCCGACATGGCGTGCATGCCGCGGCACCGCGCCGATGATGCCAGATACGCCCGGTTAGCTCCAGCCCGCGAGAATCGCCAAACTTACGCGTGCGCCGTTCATCGCGGTATCGCTTATCTCGACCTCGCCGCACTTTGCCGGCGGAACGCAACTTGGTACCGAGCACCATCGCCCGCCCAATCCTGACCGCCCCTATTCCTCCAACGCCCTAATCCGCCCTTCCGCCGCCTTGCGATCAGCGGCGCTGGCGGCGGGTTCTTTAAGGACTTCGTGGTAGGCGGCGAGAGCCGGTTGCTTGCGGCCGGCGGATTGTAAGGCGTCGGCCAGGGAGCGGTACATGGCGCCGCGCCAGTAGCCGCGCAACTTGTCGAAGTCGACGTGGTGCAGGACGGCCAGGGCGTCGTCGTGCTTGTTCTGCCGGGTGAGAATGCGCGCTGCGGATTGCAGGCCGCGGAAGTATTGGGCGCTGCCGGTGCTGTGCGTCTGGGCGACGATCTGCCGGTAGGCGGCCAGCGCCGCGTCGTCGTCGTGCAGGTTGCGCTGGCGGTTGTCGCCAAGGTTTAAGAGAATGCCGAGCCGGGCCAGAGGGTCCGATGTCAGTTCCAAGGCCGCCGATAGATCGGCTTCCGCCTTGGCGCCGGCGCCCGTGGAGAGGTAAGCCGAGCCGCGGGCGGAATAGGCCTCGCCGGCTTTCCAGAAGGGCCATTGCGACAGGTCCTCGGCGCCGAACTGCTCGATTAACTCGGTCCAGCGGCGCTGGGCCAGCAGGTTCTGCATGTGAGCCGTCTTGGCCGCGGCGGCGATCGGAATGCGGTCGGCCAGTTCCGCCGCCAACGCGTCGTCGTGCAGGTTACGGGCGCATTGAATGGCTTGCTCCAGCGCGGCGGAGGCCTGGTAGTCGTTCACGCCTTCGGCGCCGGCGAGGGCGACGTAAGCGGCCAGCGCTTCTTTCAGCTTGCGGCTGCGCAGCAGATCGTCTGCCGCCCGGCTCTGGATCAGGTAATCGGTCACGGTCGAATCGGCGTCGAACGTTTGCGAACGGCCGGCGTAAAAGTGGGCGAACTTCATCGGCTCATGGAAGGCCGATTTGCCGGTGGGGGCGAAGGCGGAATACTCCGAGCCGTGCTCGCGGATCCGCTGGCGGCAGACGTTGACGTGCCAGGGGAGGCTGGCCGTCGGTTTGCGGCCGATCACCAGGTGCAGCGGATCGTTTTCGTCCTGCACCACCGGAATGCGGATCTCCAGGTTCCAATGGTCGTCGGCGATCTGCGTGGCGATTTCGGCTTTCGAGTTCCAGGCGTACCAGCCGCTCTTCGGCGCCCCGCGGTCGAGATCGACCAGCGCGCCGGACGGGCTGATCGCAAGCTGGTAATAACTGTGCGAGTCGGTATCGAGCAGGATCTCCACCGCGTCGCCGTACCAGAGAGCCTGGTCTCCGTTGCGCGTGGCGGCGATGTTCAGCTTCTCGCCCGGCCGCTCGTCGCAGCGGATGGCGAAGTACAGATCGCCGCCGCGCCACAGCGTTTTAAAGCTCGTGCCGAAGATCGGCTGCCGGCCGGTTTGCAGTTCCCGCAGCCGGCCGGTCGAAGCGACGGGGCACTCCTGCCACGCCTTGTCGTCGAGCTTGCCGTCGATGACGATCTCGTCTCGCGGTTCGCCGACCAGCCGCAGCACTGGAACCGGGCCGCGCTTTTGCGCAAGCTGCTGCCGCTTGTTGCGCAGGCCGTTCAGGTAGTCGTCAACCAGCGCCAACCGTCGGCCGTACACGGAGCTTTCGTCCGCCGCGGCTTGGGCCAGGGCGAACAGTTCGAGGGCCCGGGCGGCCGTCGCTTCGTCCGTTTCCATATCGCGCCAGTTGGTTTCGCAATAGCGGAAGAAGGCCCGCATCTGGTCGGCGGCCGGACCGTAAAACAGACGGCAATATTCGTCGAACATCGCCGCGATGTCCTGCTGCTTGCCGCCCCAGTACATCCGCGCGGTGAAGTAGACCAGGAAGTGGTTGAAGCCGATGGCCTGTTCGTGAAAATCCTGCCGTACGCTGAGCCAGATGTCTTCGCCGCGAGAGACGCCCTTGGTCGCATGGATGCTCTCGCCCAGCACGCCCGGGATGTAGGCCGGCAGGTAAAAGCCGCGATCGGTGAACGGGTAATTCTCGAAGATCATGATCGGGTTGTCCGTCTTGGCGATCCAGTCGGCCCGCAGCTTGCGGATATCGGCTTGCTCGTCCGGACGGTCGCTCGTCGGGCGGCGGCCGCCGACGATGATCACCTGCACGTTCGGCTCCAGCTTGTCGATGTTCTCCGGCGGCAGCGTGTAGGCGCCGTACGCGCAGTTGGAGATCAGCTTGTCGGGATGCGTCTTGCGGACCTGTTGGGCCACGCGGTTGACGAAGTCCCAGACGTAATTCGAGAGCACGCCCCGGTAGCCTCGCTCGGGCGAATCCTTGCCGCGGCAATGCTCGCACTGGCAAATGGCCGTGTAACCGTCGGGAGGCATGATGGAGACGACGTCGAACTTGTACAGGTCGAACTGCGCCCGGACGAAGCGCACCGTCTCGCGCAGCAGTTCCTCGGTCGAGTAGCACAATTGGTTGAGGCGCTGGTCCGGCTGGTTGTGCCGTTTGCCGCCGTAGAGCGCGAACCAGTCGGGATGGTTCGTCAGCGTATGCTCGTTGTGCGTCATTGTGTGCAGGCCGTGGGCCGTCTGC
>DASZUP010000127.1:0-6052 GCA_035547635.1 Pirellulales bacterium | reverse complement strand
GAGTGGTCGCAGGCCTGCATCCCCGGATCGCGCTTGCTCGAGATCCACGCCGGCGGGCATTTGATCTGGTTCGGCCGCGACGCTGCGCTCATGCACGCCGAGCGCGCGGCGTTCATGCGGGAATGTTTCGAACGATAGGTCAGGCTGCGCCACTGAGCGGCTCGCGGCACGGCAACGCGTGCCGTGCGAAGCAATTCGATCGTTCAGACGCTTTAGCTCTGTATTCCGCCGACCTTCAGCGGCGGGCGCTGGTTGGCGCGTTGCTCCTCGGCTTTCCAATCCTCGCGGCCGGCGCAGAACAGATAGGGAACGTCCAGCGTTTCGGCCAGTCGCGGCATCAGCCAGGCCGCGCCGACAAAGTCGCTGGTCAACAAGATGGGCAGCCGATAACAGCCGGCCTCCGCCGAGGACGAGAGCACGAGCAGGCCTTGCACCGCCCACGTAACGCTTTGGCCACCCGAACCGGCGACGGCGAACTTCCACGGACAGAGTTGCACGGCGGCGATCAGTTCACGGGGAATCGTCAGCCGGCGCCTCTTCGTCTCTCCCAGGAAAGCCCATTGAAGGCCTGCCGCAAAATCCATCTCGTCCGCGCCGGGGATCGCGGGCGCATCCAGTTCGAGTTCGCGGCCCTCTGCCGGAATGGTCAACCGGCACAATCGCCGGTAGCTCGCTCGCTGCAGCATGCCGATCAGTGCAAGAGCCGAACCGCCGCAAACGAGCGTTACCGCAATGCCACCGATTATCGAAAGCGGCCAGCCGACTTGATTCCCCCGGTCATGAATGACCCAGCTCAACAGCCCGGCGAATGCCGTCACGAACGGAATGCCAAAGCCCAGCAGGAATCGCTTGTCGTTCCGCCACGGATTTCGAGCGGGTCGGAATTGCCAAGCCTCGGGGCTCTCGACAAGTTCGTGCGTAACTCGCCCGTGTACGACCCAACCTTCCTGAACGACCGGCTCTGCGGGAATTCCCGGCAGCGAGTCGAGCGGAGCATGGCTTACACGGATCGGCGCAACGAGATTTCTGATCGACCAGAGCACGGGGAGCGCACCGAATAGGGCGAACGCTCCCGCGCCGAATCGGAGCGGCCACAGCGGCGCGCCGGGCGGCGCCATACCGCCGGCACTTGCCAGCCCGATGACGCCCAACAGCAGAAAGCAGCCGCCCACGACCAGCGCCAGCCGCCGCGCCGGTTGATAGACCTCGGATTCCACTTGCTGCCGCTCCTGGAAAGTCATCGTGCGAACGTGCTCTCGTCTGGCATCGGCATGGCGTCTATCTAACGCATCATCGCTGTCTGGTCGTCTCGCGACAAGCGTGAACCTGCAGGCATGCGCCGGCGCAGTCCGCTTGGCGACCGGGCGTGCGTAAAATCCGCCAACCGCGCGACTTGTCGGTCATTTAAACATGCACTCTTGGAACACTCGGTGATTGGCATCCAATTTGCGGGTGAACGCGATGGCGTTTCGCAAGACGAGGGGCTCAGAACAAAAGCGAGACAATCCTTGAACACTCCGCGACGGTCGAGCACCGGCATCTCTGGTTTTGACGACGTTCTGGGCGGCGGATTCATTCCCAACCGGCTCTACCTGATCGATGGGAATCCAGGGGCGGGAAAGACGACGCTCTCGTTGCAGTATCTTCTCGAAGGCGTAAAGCAGCGCGAAAGGTGCCTGTACATCACGCTATCGGAAACCAAAGAGGAGCTGATCGCCGGAGCGGCGTCGCATGGCTGGTCGCTGGACGGCATCGAGATCGTTGAACTCGTCTCCGATGAGCATGACTTCAACAGCGACGCCTACGTCACGATGTATCCTGCGGCTGAAGTTGAACTGCAGGAAACGACCAAACGGATTCTCGATGCAGTGCAAAGAATCGATCCCGGCCGGGTCGTGTTCGACTCGCTTTCGGAACTGCGGTTGCTGGCGCAAAGTTCACTGCGCTACCGGCGGCAAATCCTGGCCCTGAAGCAATTTTTCATCGGACGCTCTTGCACCGCCATTCTGCTCGATGACAAAACCTCGGAGGGGTCCGACATCCACCTGCAAAGCATCGCCCACGGCGTCGTCTCGCTTGAACAGCTGGCGCCGCTGTACGGCGCCAATCGGCGCCGGTTGCGCGTGATGAAGATGCGCGGCAGCGATTTTCGCGGCGGCTTTCACGACTTTTCGATAACTCGCGGCGGCTTAAGCGTGTTTCCGCGGCTGGTTGCGATCGAGCACGAGCAGCCGTTTACCCAGCAGTGCGTCAAGAGCGGCATCTGCGCCCTCGACGCACTGCTCGGCGGCGGGCCCGATCGAGGAACCAGTACCTTGCTGATGGGGCCGGCTGGCTGCGGTAAATCGTCGATTGCCGTGCAGTATGCCGTGGCCGCCGCGGAACAGGGCGATCACGCGGTCATCTTCGCCTTTGATGAAAGCACGGCCACGCTCGAGGCGCGATCGGAATCGCTTGGCATTCGCTTTAAACGCGGCGCCGCAGCCGGTCAGGTGCGCGTGCGCCAGATCGATCCCGCCGAAGTTTCGCCCGGTGAGTTCGCACACCTGGTGCGGCACGCCGTGGAAGCCGACGGCGCCAAGGTCGTGGTCATTGACAGTTTGAACGGCTATATGAACTCCATGCCTGAAGAAAGATTTCTTGCCGTTCAACTTCACGAATTGCTGACGTACCTCGGCCGTCAAGGCGTCACTACGCTGCTGGTCGTGGCGCAACATGGAATGCTAGGCAGCCACATGCAGGCGTCGGTCGATACCAGCTATCTGGCCGACTCGGTCGTATTGTTTCGTTATTTTGAGCACGCCGGAAGAGTCAAGAAAGCGATCTCGGTCGTCAAAAAGCGGAGCGGTCCGCACGAAGAGAGCATTCGGGAACTGTGGTTCAACGATCAAGGCATTCATCTCAGCGAACCGCTGACGGGGTTTCGCGGAATCCTCAGCGGAGTCCCCGTCGAACTTGATGCAGAAGCCAAAAACTGAAGCTTTGACGCAAACCATGTCATCCTGCACCGTTGAGAATGAGCAACGTATCCTGCTCGTGGCGCCCACACGCCGCGACGGGGAAGTAACCGTCGCATTGCTTGCTTCTGCCGGCCTGGTCTGCGTGCGTTGCCGCGATCTCAAGGAACTCAGCGTCGAAATCGCCGCGGGCGCGGGCGCTTTGCTGTTGACGGAAGAATCGCTCACGGCGCCGGGCATCGATCGGCTCCTCGCGGCGATCAACGAGCAACAATCCTGGTCTCAGTTGCCGGTGGTGATGCTGATGCACGGCGGCGCCCAGTCGCAGAGCGCCGCGCGCGTGCTGCGGTCGTTGGGAAACGTGACGCTCCTGGAACGCCCGGCCCCGACCCGTTCCGTGATCAGCGCGCTCGAAGCCGCCGTGCGCGCACGCCAGCGCCAATATCAGATTCGCGATCAATTCGAACAGATTTGCCGGGCGGAGACGCGCGCTCGCGAGTTACAGGAGGAGGCGCAGCGCGCCAGCCAGATGAAGGACGAGTTTCTGGCGACGCTGAGTCACGAACTGAGGACTCCTCTCACCGCCATTTACGGTTGGATCCAGATTTTGAAATTCCGCGAAATCGATCATGCGACGCTGAAGCAAGGCATTGCAATTATCGACCGCAACGTAAGAGCGCAGACGCAGTTGATCGATGATCTGCTCGATATGAGCCGGATCGTTTCTGGAAAGCTGCAGCTCGATTTGCGGCCGGTGAATCTCTTGGAAATCCTGCAAGCCAGCATCGACACCGTCGCGCCGGCCATCGAAGCAAAACAGCTTCGTCTGGAATTGGACTTTTTCGAACCCGTCGTGCTCAATGGCGACGAGTCCCGGCTACAGCAGGTGTTTTGGAATTTGCTGGTCAACGCGGTGAAATTCACTCCGGCAGGCGGCTCGATTCGCGTTTTCGTCCGCCGGGCGAACGGCATGGCGGAGGTGGGAGTCAGCGATTCAGGGCAGGGGATCGATCCCGAGTTCCTGCCGCGGCTGTTTAACCGCTTCACTCAGGACGACGCTTCGACAAAACGGAAGCACGGAGGCTTGGGAATCGGCCTGTCGATCGTGAAGAGCCTGGTCACTTTACACGGCGGCACGGTCAAAGCGCTGAGCGAGGGTGAAGGAAACGGAGCCACCTTTCTGGTTCAACTCCCGCTGCACGCCGCTGCGCGTGAGCCAGAAAATCCGCCGTTCAGTGACATTCTCGGATCGTTCGACGCTCATGCCGAGGACGCGCTCCGCGGGATCAAGGTGCTGGTGCTCGATGACGAATGCGACACGCGCGAGCTGTTGCAGCGGGCGTTCCGCAATTGCGGGGCGACGCCCGTGCTGGCGGCGTCGCCGTCCGAAGCCCGGATGTTGCTCCAGAGCTTCCAGCCGGATGTGATCGTCAGCGATATCGGCATGCCCTGCGAAGACGGCTATGATTTCATTCGCAGCCTGCGGAGTGTGGGGTGCCGCATACCTGCCATTGCGCTCACGGCTTTTGCTCGCGCGGAAGACCGCCAGCGTTGTCTCCAGTCCGGCTATCAAACCCACCTCCGCAAGCCCGTCAAGTTAGACGAGTTGATGGCCGTCGTAGCCGATTTGGCGGGCGGAGGATGACTTCACTTGCCGTGGGGCCGGCGGTCATACATGCCATTGTCATCGAACCATCGTTCCCGCAACGGCCAACGACGTACAGCAATCCAAGAGTATTCCTCAGCGAAGGAGCCGAAGAATATCTCATCTTGCCGATTGTCGCTGCTACTGCAATTGGTAGTATTCCAGCGAGCCCAGAATGCCGGCCAGCACCGTCTCGGCCGGCACGCCCGACTGAAGCATTGAGCTCCAGTGAGACAGTCCCGCGGGATCAGCTTCCGGGCGGTGCAGGTACTGCTGGTACCAGCTTTCGACAAGCCGGTTGGCGGACTCCTGGCTGCGGAGGATCGTGTTCGCGACCGCCGCGCGGGACATCCCTGACGCGAGCGCCGCCTCCCAGAACGTTTGCGCGGCCGGATCGAGGCTGCGTCCCAGCACTTCTTCGTAGACGGCGTTCAGGAAGCCCGTGTTGTTGCTTCCGCCTCGCGTTGCGAAGAATTCTTCCGAGGCCAGGAAGGCCGTTTGGACGTGGTCCCATGTCGCGCCTCCGTGCAGCAGCCCGACCCAATAGTCGACCTCAGCCTGCGACGGCGCGCGATGCAGCAGCGTTTGATACTGCGCGAGGACGAAGCTGGTTGAATATTCGTGGCTGATCTCGAAACTCATCGCGACGCTCTCGCGCGAGGCGCCGGCGTTGAGCTGATTCTCATGGAAAGAGAGGCCCGCCGGGTCTGCGTCTCGGTGGAGAAATTCCTGGTAAAGAGCGGCTATGAAGCGCTGGTTCTGATTATTGAAGTCAAAGGTCGCCGAGACCGTGTTGTCAGCGGCGTGGCTACCCGAGGCGTCGGTGGCCGTCGCGCTGATCAGGTAGGTTTGATGGATGGCCTTGTACGTGTGGTCCACGGAACTCGGGTTGCCGGTAACGGTCTGGATATCGCCATCGCCCCAGTTGATGGTCCAACTGGAGACCGATGGCGCTCCGTCGCCGGTTGCGGAAAGCTGGAGGGTGTAGGCGCCGCTGAGCCCGCTGTTGATCAGGTTAATGGAGGTCGGGCCGTTGATCGCCAGCACCGCGGGCGGAAAGGCATACAGCCGCCCATTAATCCCATCGACGGGCGTTCCGCCGGATCCCACGCCCTGCCCGGCCCAGAAGATGCCCAGGTTGCCCGGAGAGCTTACGGCGACCGCAGGCAAGACCTGCGGCCCCGAACTCGAGGTGTTCACCTGGGTTTCATTCGTAAACGGGCTGCCGTCGGCGGCGTACTGGCGCTGCATGACCGCCCAACTGCTGCCGTCCTGGTTCATGGTTTGCCAGGCCACGGTGAAATTGCCCTGCGCGTCCATGCCCACGCTGGCGTAGCGCTGGGGCCCTTCGGTCGTCTGGTTGACGATGAACTCCTGCGCCTGAGGCGAACTGCCGTCGGGATGGAATTGGCGAGCGTAAACGCCCCAACTGCTCCCGGAACCCAGTTGA
>DASZUP010000126.1:0-2796 GCA_035547635.1 Pirellulales bacterium | reverse complement strand
ATTGAAGACCCGGTGGAATACCACGTGCCGGGGTTTCGGCAGATCAACGTCGACTTGAAACACCGCTTGACCATGGCCAGCGGCTTGCGATCGATGCTGCGGCTCGATCCCGACGTCGTGCTGGTGGGGGAAATCCGCGATCCGGAGGCGGCTGAAATTGCCATGCGAGCCGCCAGTTCAGGGAAATACGTGTTCACCACGTTCCACACTCGCGACGTAGCTTCGATGGTTACCGCCTTCCGCGATTTGTCGATCGACAACCGCTCGCTGGCCGGCAACCTGACCGGTATTATCTCGTCGCGGTTGGTGCGGCGCGTCTGTCGGGAATGCTGCCGGCAGGAAGCTCCTACGCGCGAAGAAGCGGAGTTGTTTGCGGCCCATGGCGTGGAGCCGCCGGCCACCGTCAGCCGCGCCGTTGGCTGCGGCCATTGCCATGGCGTCGGTTACCGGGACCGGATTGGCGTGTTCGAAGTGGCATTGCCGACCGCAGGCCTGGTCGACGAGATCGTACGCGGGCTGCCTGAGACCGAGTTACGGGCCGCACTGCGTTCCGCGGGAACACGCAGCCTGCTGGCCGACGCATTGACCAAGGTGCGAGACGGCATTTCCACGCTGGAAGAGGTTCGCGAGATGACGTGGCTTGAACCGGCCAGAAAAGGAGTAGAACGCGGAGAGTAATTCGGAAGTCGGGAACGTGGGTGCAAGCGTTGTACGCCACGCTCTCGTTTCCGCTTTCGACGGCGCTCTTCAGCCTTGAACCATGGAAGTTGCATTGAGTTCCGGCGCAAGTTTGTGGCCCAGCGGGCTGGCGATCCTGATCGCGGTGTTTACGCCGCTGGTGATCTGGTGCATTGTCGCGTTTCGGCTGCGGCAGATTACCTGGCGTTCCGTGCTGGCGCTGGCCGGGGCGGAACTGGTCGCGCTGGTCGCCGTTGCCGTGCTGGCACACTTCTAACTGTAGCGACCGTTGCCATTCGTCGCTGGGAGCTTCAGACTCCCTTCGACGCCTTCCTTGGCGTGCGACCCGTCAAGCATGCGACATTCGCCAACAGCAAGGCGAATCAAGAAAGTCGTCCCCTCGCCGGGCTCGCTCGCAAGCGAGATCTCGCCGCCGTGAGCTTCGACAATGCTTTTACAAATGGCCAGGCCCAGGCCGTAACCGCCCGTGGCTCGGGAGCGGGCCTTATCGACGCGATAAAAGCGCTCGAAGACATGTTCCTGCTCGTCCAGCGGAATGCCGCGACCGGTATCCTGGATGGACAAAGTCAGTTCGCCTGCAGAACAGCTTGCGGAAAGCGCGACTTCTCCGCCTTCACGATTGTAGGCGATGGCGTTGACCAGCAGATTGACAAGCACCTGGCTCAAACGCACGGGATCAACGCAGACCTGGCAATCGGGCGCATCGATGCGAAAGCAAAGCTGCTTTTCGACGCCCAACGGAGCGACCAATTCAATGCAGTCTTCGACCAGGCGCCGCAACGACGCCGATCGCTTCTCCAGCACGATCGCACGCGAGTCGTAACGAGCCAAGGTCAATAGCGTCTCTACCAGCGACTGCATGCGTTTGGACGTCTGGTAACAAGTCTGCAGAAAACTGCGGTACTCGTCGGCCGTACGATCTTTGCGCAGCGCCAACTCGGCATTGGAGCTGAGAATCGATAAGGGCGTGCGCAGCTCGTGCGAAGCGTCGGCGGTGAACCGCACTTGTTGTTCGAACGCCGCCTCGATGCGGGCGAACGCGCCGTTGAGCGTCTGCGCCAACCCGCACAGCTCGCTCTCCATGCCAGTAACGTCAATCCGCTGGCTGAGATTGTCGGCGGAGATGGCCGCCGCCGCCTGGCTGATGCGAGCGATCGGGCGAACGACTCGGCGTGAGATCAAGTAATCGCCGATCAGGCCGACGGCGAGCACTCCGGCGCCGGTTGCCGCCAACAGCCAGACAAGCCTTGCCAGTTCGGCGCGTTCCTTGGCCACCGAACGCCCGACAAGAATGCGGTATCCTCGCGGTCCTTGGCGAATGACTTCCCGCAACTCGCCTCGCTGTTGGATGCCGGCGGTTTGATAAGCTTCCGGCACGGCCTGGCCAAGTTCAGCGGCCGCCGAACCCGCCACCCTGTCCGAGGAGGCAAGCAGCGTTCCTTGCGGGCGCCAGACGGCAAAGTAAGGCGGGCTGGCCGGGAACTGCCGCCGCAGCCCTTCGGGAAGCTCCAAGTTGTCGATCAGGAACTGGTCGTGGGGCATGCGCGGGCCTGGCGGATGAAACCCGGGGCGCTTGCCGGGGCCTTGCCCGTCGCGGCGGGAACCATCTCCGGCGTCTTCGCGTTCATGACGACCCGGCGACTGCGTCCGCCCGCCGTTGGCCTCGCGTTCGTCGAAAATCCGCGGCGGACTCTCGCCGGGCCGCCGCGCTCGTCCGCCAGGCGGCCCTTTGGGCGGTTCGTGCTTGGGGCCGCGCAGCCAGAGAGCCAGGTACTCGACGCCGCTTTCCAATTCGGCGTCGATCTCCTGGAACCGCGCGCGGCGAAGCTCAAAATACATGGCGCCGCCAAACGTCGTTACGACGGCCAGCAGCACGACCGCGTGCCAGACCTGCATCTGCCGGCGAATCGAATGGACGAAGCCCAACCGCTGCGCCAGGCCCTTAAGCGGACGCTGCATCGGTCCTGAGCGGTCGACTTCCGCGTCCAGCGCGTCGTCTGCGTGGCCCGTCGAATCACGCATCGATCAAGTACCCCAGGCCGCGCCGCGTGGTGATCAGATCTTTGCCCAGCTTCTTCCGCAAGTTCGAAACGTGGA
>DASZUP010000125.1:0-16293 GCA_035547635.1 Pirellulales bacterium | reverse complement strand
GCGGGCGGGTTTCACTGACATGCTCCTTAAGCCGATCGCTCCGCTCGAGCTTTTGATGGCGGTCGTCAGAGCGCGAGATGCGATCCACCGCGCCCAGCAGTTGACCCGCTCCGCGCGGGAAATTGTAGCGCGAGGAAAAATTCGGGGCGAAGCCTCGCGGCAGGGCGTTGCAACCTTTGAAAGAGCGATCGCTTCGTCGCGCCAGTCGCTCAGCCGGCCCCTGCGCGGATGCGACGATCTGCCTGCCTCCGCGGAGGCGCTGCTTGAAACGCTGATCGGCGGCGATTATCTCGACGCCGACCATCACGCCGTCGCCTGTAAGGTGCTGTCGGTCGGCGAGCCATCGCTGCTGGCGTGGGAGTCGCCGCTGTATGCACTCGTGAAACAGCAATTTCTGCAGCCCGCTTGCAAGTTATGCCGCTACCGAATCCCGGCGGCGGAGGTAACGGCATCTTGGCAGAACGGCGGTTACTGCTCGCTCTGCCTTGACTCCATCACATAAGCGACTGAACGCACGCATACGGCCGAGGCCGCGGTGGTCCGATGGTCACGCATGATATTATTGTGATCGGCGGTTCGGCGGGCAGCATCGAGGCCTTGCGAGCCATCGTCGGCGCACTGCCGGCCGACCTGGCGGCATCGGTGCTGGTTGTCGTTCACCAGCCGGCGTATGCAGAGAGCCGTTTGCCCGCCGTGCTCGACCGCGCCGGACCGCTGAGCGTTGGACGAGCCGAGAACGGACAGCGGTTGGAAGCCGGGCGGATCTACGTGGGCCGGCCCGACTTCCATCTGCTGCTGTCCGCCGTCGACATGCAGATTCGCCTCAGTAAAGGCCCCAAGGAAAACCGCTCCCGCCCGGCCATCGATCCGCTGTTCCGCTCGGCTGCGGTCTACCATGGACCGCGAGTGATTGGAGTGCTGCTTTCGGGCCTGCTGGACGACGGCACGGCGGGGCTGTGGGCCATTAAGGACCAGGGAGGCATGGCCATTGTGCAGGAGCCGAGCGATGCGCAATGGCCCGACATGCCGCGCAGCGCGCTGGAAAACATTCCTCATCTCGACTATGCGCTGCCGGCCGGAGAAATCGGACCGTTGTTGGGACGGTTGAGCGCCGAAGCGGCGGCCGCGCGCGCTCAATCGGTTCCTGCCATCATGAACGCGGAGGCGGCCATGACCGCACTCGACGCCCGACAGGTTCGCCAGGAAGATCGGCCTGGCGAGCCGTCCCGGTACGCCTGCCCTGATTGTCACGGCGCCCTGTTCGAAATCCGTGAAGGGCCGATCCTTCGCTACCGCTGCCGCACGGGCCACGGTTACACGTTCGCCTCGCTGGAAGAAGAGCTGCGCGTGCAGGCGGACGCCGCTCTGTGGAACGCCTTGCGCTCGCTGGGCGAATACGCTGCGCTGCTTTCCCGGTCGGCCGAGCAGGCGCAAGCCAGCGGGAATGCCCAAGCGGCCTCCGCGAAACGCACGCTGAAAGACGCCGCGCAGGCTCGCGTAGAGGCCTTGCGTGAAGTCATCGAAGCCGATCCGGACGACCGTACGCTCGAGCGTTTTGCCGATCCGGAACAGGGCCCGTCAGCGTGAGCCAGCCGAACCGACGCTGCTCAACGGCCGTGCCGACTCCATGGCGCAACCGCGCGGCAGAGGAAGCGATTTGCGGATGGATCGCAAGCTTGGGCGCACTTCTTGCAGGGATAGACGTCCGACGCGATGCGGCTTTGAACCGCCCGCACCTTTTCGCGCGAACGCGCCGAGGAGCATGACCATGCCAGATACCCCAGGAAAACGGCCAGGAGACGGACGCACGATCGGCGTATCCGAAGCCGAACAGAAACGCCGCGATGAAGGCAAGGCGTCGCCGATCCAGCGCCAAGAAGCTGCCGGCAGCGCGATGCATCCCGCTCCGCAACGGTCCGGGCCAGAGGAAAGCGCCGGCCCGACCAACCCGGTCACTCCGCCGCCCGAGTCGCGAACGGATTGGCCGCGCGGCGTCGGAGAACACGGAACCGAAGGCGTGGATCCTTCCCAGCCGTTGACCGACGATCCCGGCCGAGATCCTGCTTCTCGCGAGTGACGGCCGGACTATGCGCGACGCGCCGCCGCCGGAACTTCCGCCGTCGACGCGTGAATGCGTTTCAACACGCGGGTCGCAAAAGCACGCGGCCCATCAGTCGGCCTTCTGCAAGCAGAGCTGCCAGAAGCGGTCGAATACGCAACTTCGGGCTCGATGCACCGTCCGAAAGCCGTGCCGGGAAAACAAGGCCGTCAGTTCCTGCGAACCGGTGCCTTCGCGCCCGGCGTCGATCAGCGCCAGACCGCCCGGCTTCAGAACTCTGGCGCACTCTTGGGCGACTACGGCGGTAGCAGCCGCGTCGAAGTGGCAGCCGATCGCGCCGCTGGCGTTGATCAGATCGACGGTCCCATTGGCAAGCGGCGCCCCGTTCTCGCCGCGAAACGTCTCGAGCACGTTCTGAACAAGGAACGTTACATCCGCAGTGCGACCCGACGCGTGCAGGCAGGTGCGCTGCCGGGCGGCCTGAACGAACGTCGGATTGAACTCCAACCCGATAATCGCCGAACCCGGCGCGCAGTAATAGGCCAGCACTTCCGTCGATTCGCCAATGCCGCAGCACAGGTCGAGCGCCAGCACGGGGCGTTGCGGCAAACGGCCGGCAAGATTACGCGGGATGGTCCGCCAGTTGGCCCAGGCTTGCCGCGCGTTGAGCGCTTGAAATTCTTCCAGGTTCATCTGGCGGTACGCCTGGCAGGCCAGATGGTTGCGGTTCTGCCGAAAGAACACGTTGCGCCAGCGGATCTTGGCCGCCGTGATCGCGTAGTTCCAACAGATCGACGGCAAGCTGCGAGGCCCGCGCCGGCGCGCCGCCCGACGAATGGCCGCCTCGTCAATGCGGAGGCGTCGCTCGCGCGGCTTTCGCGCGGGGCGAGTTGGCAAACGGGGAGAAAGAGAGAGCTTGGTCACGAGATTCAGCCTTGCTTCAACATCAGGCGTTCGCCATACGCGGCTTCAGTAAATGCTTCCCACGTTTGTTCAATATCGTCATTGCGAGTCACGGCTACGGGGACCATGGGCGCGATTCCTTCCGGAACTAGCGGAACAGTGTCTCATGAACAGTGTCTCACGACTTGAAGACGAGGTTTCATGGCGGGGCGATCGTTTCAAGATCCTGGAACCGCCAACCCCGTCGCCCTGGGCAGCAACCGGCGTGCCACTTGAAACGACAATCGGCCAGCGAGTCGCATCGCGCAGCCGGGGGGCGCCCGCCGGGGTCTATCGCCGACCGCGCTGCGCTCCGCATCACCGCAAACGGCGCGCGGCTCGGCCCGCATTCGCTGCCGGAGCGCGTTGCAACGCCCGATTTTGCCTTCGGCACAAGGCTTGCGTCGCAGCGTCAACGTTGCATGCAACGCGCACTCGAAAGAATGCCGCGGCCCGAACACGCACACCCCCCACGGAGTCCGAGAACCATGTCGACTGCTACCCGAGAATTCCGCGAAACTTACGGAAGGCGCCCCTCGACAAAGAAGAGCGCGCGGTCCGTCAACGTGGGCGATTGGGAACGGGCGGGCTCAACCGGCCTGGGAGCGATCCTCGCGGTGTACGGACTTAAGCGGCGGTCTTTGTTTGGACTGCTGCTCTCCGGGGTGGGAGCTTCACTGGTCTACCGCGGCGTCAGCGGCCACTGTGACGCGTATGAAGCGTTGGGCGTGAACACCAACCGACCGAACGCGCATGCGGGCGGAGTGCGAGCTCAACAGGGACTGCGAGCGGAATGCTCAGAGACAATCCGACGCCCCGCAGACCGGCTGTTCCGGTTCTGGCGACAGTTGGAAAACCTGCCCCGGTTCATGGCGCACCTGGAAAGCGTGGCGCCGCTGGACGAAAGGCGGTCACATTGGGTCGCTCGCGGGCCGGCGGGCGCCCGGTTGGAATGGGATGCCGCGATTATCAACGAAGAAGAAAACCGGCTGATCGCCTGGCAATCGGAGCCCGGCAGCGGCGTGAGCACAGCCGCTTCGGTTCATTTCGAGCCAGCCGCCGGCCATCGGGGCACGGTCGTGCGCGTCTCGCTGAAATACGACCCGCCGGGCGGCAAAGCGGCGGCCCGGCTGGCCGACCTGTTCGGCGTCGGGCTCGAGCATCGCCTGAAAGAGGACATGCGACGGTTCAAGCAGCTCATGGAGGCCGGAGAGATCGCCACCGTCGCCGGCCAGGCCAGCGGACCACGCAGCCCGCTGATCCGCGCCATCACCTAGCGCCAGCCAGTCGCACCGTCGCCGGCGGCAAAAACGTCGGCAAATCAAAACAAACATCGCGTTCGCAACCCGCTTTTTTCAAGGAGTCGCCGTATGAAGGCCGTTTGCTGGCACGGAGCCCATGACGTCCGGGTCGAAACCGTTCCGGACGCCCAGATCCTCAATCCTCGCGACGCCGTGCTCAAAGTTACGGCGACGGCCATCTGCGGTTCGGATCTGCACCTATATAACGGCTCGATCCCGACCATGGAGCAAGGCGACATCCTGGGACACGAGTTCATGGGGGAAGTGGTCGAGACGGGCTCTGAAGTCAAGAATCTCAAGCCGGGCGACCGCGTCGTCGTGCCGTTCGCCATTGCCTGCGGCGAGTGCTTTTTTTGCCAGAGCCAGCTCTGGTCGCTGTGCGACAACACCAATCCGAACGCCGCGCTGCTGGAAACCTTCTACGGCGCCAGCGGGTCGGCGCTGTTCGGCTACTCGCACTTGTACGGCGGCTATGCCGGCGGCCAGGCGGAATACGTGCGCGTGCCGTTCGCCGACGTCGGGCCGATCAAGGTTCCCGATCACGTCACAGACGAACAAGCCTTGTTCCTGTCGGACATTTTCCCCACCGGCTACATGGCGGCGGAGCGGTGCGAGTTGCAGCCGGGCGATACCGTGGCGGTCTGGGGCTGCGGACCGATCGGACAGTTCGCCATCCGCAGCGCACGGTTGCTCGGGGCTGAGCGGGTGATTGCCATCGACCGGATTCCGGAGCGTTTGGAAATGGCCCGGCAAGGCGGCGCCGAAACGCTCGATTATCGCGACGGCGACGTACCGGAGCGTCTTCGGGAGATGACCGGCGGCATGGGCCCCGACGCCTGCATCGACGCCGTCGGCATGGAAGCGCACGGCACGACGCTTGATGCGATGGCCGATCGCATCAAGCATCGCCTGTACCTGGCCACGGACCGCCCGCACGCCTTGCGTGAAGCGATCAAGTCGTGCCGCAAAGGGGGCGTGGTTTCCGTTCCCGGCGTTTACGGCGGCTGGCTCGACAAGCTCCCGTTCGGCGCCGCCTTCGCCAAGGGCTTGCGGTTCGGCATGGGCCAGACACACGTGCACCGCTACTTGCGGCCTCTGATGGAACGCATCGAGCGCGGCGAGATCGATCCTTCCTTCGTGATCACGCACCGTTTGCCGCTGGAAGACGCCCCCCAGGCCTATGACGTTTTTGATCATAAGCAGGACGACTGCATCAAGGTGGTCCTGACGCCCCATTCGTAACAGGAGAACGGACATGCGAAAGGGCTGGCTGCGTGCTGCGGCTCTGTGCGGGACGGCGCTTTTGGCCCGCGCAGCCCTGCACTCTTACCGAAGTTTTGAACTGCGCGGCAAAAGCGTCTTGATCGTCGGCGGCTCGCGCGGACTGGGCCTGGAACTGGCCAGAGAGTTCGCGCGCCGCGGCGCGCGGTTGACGATCTGCGGCCGCGACAGCCGGACTTTGCGCCGCGCTGAAGAAGAACTGCGCCGGGCCGGCGCCGAGGTGCTGGCCCTCCCCTGCGATGCGACCGACCGCGACCAGGTGGAAGACCTCGTGCGACTGGCCCGCGAGCGCTGGTTCCGAATCGACGTGCTGGTCAACAACCTGGGCATGATCCAGGTCGGTCCCATGGAATCGATGCGGCTGGAAGATTACGCCGAAAGCATGGACTCGCATTTCTGGGCGCCGCTCTACGCCACCCTGGCCGTATTGCCTGAAATGCGCGCTCGCGGCGGCGGGCGGATCGTCAACATCGCGTCCATCGGCGGCAAAATCAGCGTGCCGCACCTGCTGCCGTACAGCGCCGGCAAGTTCGCGCTGGTCGGGCTGTCCGAAGGCTTGCACGCCGAACTGGCGCGCGACGGCATTGCGGTGACGACGGTCTGTCCCGGATTGATGCGGACCGGCAGCCCGCGAAACGCCGACTTCAAGGGCCGGCATCGAGCCGAATACGCCTGGTTCAGCATCAGCGATTCGTTGCCGCTGATCTCCATGAACGCCGAACGAGCCGCGCGCCAGATTGTCACGGCCTGCGAGCGCGGCGACGCCGAGTGCATCCTGTCGTTGCCGGCCGCCGTGGCGACGCGCGTGCATGGGCTGTTTCCAGGCCTGGTCTCCGAATTGCTCGCGGCGGTCAATTGTCTGCTGCCCAGCGCCGACGGCGCCGATCCGACTCGCTACAAGGGACGCGAGAGCGTTTCGAGCTGGTCGCCGTCGCTGCTGACCTCGCTCACTGAGCAAGCGGCGGCGAGAAACAACGAGCTGAACGCTTGAGCAATTCCGCGGCGAAACGGCGCATCAGGCTGCTTAGAACACGCCGTGATAAACCGAGCACGACCGGCACAGTTCGTGGGGATCGTCCGAGGCCAGCCGGTCGCGAAACGTTTGATAGTCGCGACTGTTCCAGAGCGTCGACGCGTCCTCTCGCTTGTAGTTGCCGAAGTTGAGCCGGTCGGGGGTCGAAATCATGCAGCAGGGCATGGCGCTGCCGTCGTAACTGATATAGGCCCCGCTCCAAGGCCAATCGCAACGGCAGCCGCCCCCGGCGCCTGCAGAGCCGGCCTTGCCGCCAAGCGTCGGCAAGCGCAGTTCGATCCCGCACTCCGCCGCCGCCGACCGCGCCGCGGAAAAGTGCGTCTCGATGCTTTGCAGATCCTCGCCGAGCAGCGTTTGCTGGTCGACGAACTGACGCATCGGCAAATAGCGGTCAGGCAGCGTCGACTCGCTGAAATCGTGACACAGATGCTGGACGAACATCGAGCGGACGGACCAGCGGGCCGCCAACCGCACCAGGTCAGGCAGCTCGTGCAGGTTTTGCCGCATGACGACCGTCACCAGTCGCAATTCAGGCCGGGCGCCGCCGGCTTGGGCCCGCGCATTCACGAGCAGATCCAGATTGCGGATCACGCGCTGCAGCCGCCCCTGCTTTCGAATCCGCGCATAACTCTCGGGCGTGGCGCCGTCGATCGAGACGTGAATGCAATCCAAGCCGCACGTCGCGCATCTCGCCGCCCGCTTTTCGGTCGACAGCAGCGTCATGTTGCTGTTGGTGGTCACGCGGATGCCTCGGCTGGCGGCGTGCGCGGCCATGTCGAAAAAACGCGGATGCATCATCGGCTCGCCCAGGCCTTGCAAGTGCAGATGCTTCAAGGCAGGGAACTGTTCGACGATCCGCACGAACGTCTCGAATTCCATGAAGGCGGGCGACCCGTTCGACGGACCGTCCTGACGGAACTGAATGGCGCACATCTGGCAGCGCAAGTTGCACTGCCCAACGGGTTCAAGCTGCAAATACTCAGGTAGTTTCATGTTCCCAGCTTCCGATCGGTGAGGCGAATTCGTGCGGAGAGGCAGGCGCCGACCGTTGAATGCGCGACCGACCTGCCCCGGAAAGCGTTCGATATTTCCAAAGTCCCCGCGCTCGCCAATAGAGCGACAGCGGAGGAATCAAGGCGGAAGTGACGGCCATCTCGAGCACGTGAGCCGGTGCCTTCGAGGTCCCGCGCAGGCGCCGGCCGCAGAACAGCAACGTCGCCCCGCTCCATACGAGCGCGCCCGGCCAGGCCAACGCCATCCATCCGCTTGCGGCGCCCGCCAACGCCGCGGCGCCGGACGCGACCGCCACGTAATACAGCCGCGGCAGCGGCGGGATGAACCGCGCATACAATCTCGGATGTTTCTTGAGCAGCAAGACGTCGAAGCGGGATTTCGACTGCTGCTTGAGGCTGACGCCCCAGCGGGCAGGCCGGATGGGATGCACCACCAACGCGGCCGGAGCATGGACGACGCGGCAGTTCTGTTCGAGCAGCGAGAAATACAGGTCGCTGTCCTCGCGCCAAGCAACCGCAAACCGCTCATCGAAGCCGCCGACTCGCTCCAGCGCCGCTCGACGGCAGAAGCAGTTGGCCGTGACGAACACGGCCTTGGCCAATCCGGCCGCGTCCAGTTCGTAATCGGTGGGCGAAGCGGACAGCGGCATCTCCAGGCGCCCCCACGCCGCGTCGGCGCCGCTCTCGATCGCCGCGACGCCGGCGCCCAGCCACTTGGGCTGAGGGATGCAATCGTCGTCCGTGAAGGCCACGATCTCGCCGGCCGCGGCTCGCCAACCGGCGTTGCGCGTTGCAGCCGGTCCGCGCCGCCGCCCGACGGCAAGATAACGTATGTGCGGACCGCTCTGCGCGAACCACGGCGCCAGCGCCTGCCGGGTTTCGTCGCTGCTCTCATCGTCGGCGACGATGATCTCGAAGCCGTGCGGATCGAAGTCCTGCTGCATCAGCGCGGCCACGCAGCGCAGCAGCAGCTCGCGGCGGCAATAGGTGGGAATGACGACGCTGACTTGCACGCTCATTTCGCGTCTCCGCGCTTCTCCAGCAGGAACGGACCGATCGCCAGCGCGTCGAGCGGCGAGGTCCAGAAGCTTTCGACGGCGTCTCGCGGCGAGCAGACGATCGGCTCGCCGCGCGTATTGAACGAGGTATTGACCAGCACCGGCACGCCCGTGCGCCGCTGAAAGGCCCGTAACAAGTCATAGTAGGCGTGGTTCTGCTCGCGATTGATCGTCTGGATGCGAGCGGTGCCGTCGACGTGGCGGACGGCCGGAATCAAGTCCGCCTTCTCCGGGCGCACGTCGAACACGAACAGCATGAACGGCGACTGCGCCGCTCCGACGAACCACTCGCCGGCCTGCTCTTCCAGCACCACCGGCGCCACCGGGCGAAAGTCCTCGCGGTCCTTGATCTCGTTGAGCCGCGCCTGCATCGAAGCGTGAATCGGAGAAGCCAGGATCGAGCGGGCGCCCAGGGCTCGAGGGCCGAACTCCATGCGTCCCTGGAACCAGCCGATCACCTTGTCATCCGCCAGCAGCGCCGCCGTCTCCTCCGCCACGTTCTGCATGCGCCGATAGGGGAGCTTGGACCAGCGCAGGAATTCTTCGATTTCGTTTTCCTGGTAATCGGGGCCCAGAAACGCGTGGCGCATGCAGTACTCGCGTTGCTGGGGCGTGCGCTGGCGGCTGTCGATCCATAACGCGGCGCCGAGCGCCGTGCCGGCATCGCCCGCGGCCGGCTGCACCCAGACCTGCTGGAACGGTCCGCGGTCGCGGACGCGCGCGTTCATCACGCAGTTCAAGGCCACGCCTCCGGCCATGCACAGCGCCGGCTCGCGCGTCTCTTCGTGCAGCCAGCGGGCGAGTTGCACGACGACGTCTTCCAGCACGACCTGCAGCGAGCTGGCGATATCGTAGTGCCGCGGTTCAAGCTCCGTTCCCCGCATCCGCGGCGGGCCGAAGCGCTGCTCGAGACGCAGCGGCGCAATCCGGTACTGACCGTTCGGCTCCAGTTGCACGATCTCCTCGAACTCGCGCCGAAAGCGCGGCTGGCCGAACGAGGCCAGCGCCATCACTTTGTACTCGTCCGACGAGCGCAGGAAGCCGAGATAGTCCGTCACTTCTTCATATAGCAGGCCCAGCGAGTGCGGCATGTTGACCTGTCCGAGGATCTCGAACTCGACGCCCTGAGCGGTTCCATAGCAGGTGGTGGCCTTTTCCCCGCGGCCGTCGAGCGTCAGGACCGCGCTGCGCTCGAAAGGCGAGGCCAGGAACGCACTGGCGGCATGGGCCAGATGGTGCTTGACGAAGTGCCAACGATACGGGCCGTCGGCGGCGGCGCCGCGAAAGCGTTCGCGGAGATGATGCGGGGCGCCGTCCGCCAGTTGACGGGGCGCATTAACGATCGAGGCCAGGAACAACGGATCCCAGGCGGATTCCCATTCGGCGGGCGTCGGATGCGCGCTCGGTTCGAGCGGCATGGAAACTTCCGGCGCCTCGGCATGTCGGCCAAGCAGCAAAGAGGGATCGTAAGAATAGGCGACGTGATCAACGTCGACCAGGCGAATGCCGGCCTGGCGCAGGCAATAGTCGATAGCGTGGAACGGCAATTCCCAGGTGGAAAACGGCACGGGCCGCTTGCCGTGCTTGATATGCGTGAAGCGTTCTTCTTCGGCGGCCGAAAGCACGACGCCGTCTCGGACGAGACAGGCGGCCGGATCATGGTAGGCGGCGTTAATGCCAAGCGTATACATCAGAATCTTTCTCCTGCAATGAGCGCCCCTGTTGCCGCCGCGCAGCGTCCTGCCAGCGATTCTTCGTGCAACTCGACGGCCGCCTGGACGACCGACTCCGGCGAAATGCTGCGCAGGCAGGCGTGGTGTCCTTCGGGGCAGATGCTCTTGTAGCAATACTTGCAAGGCACATCGAACGAGAGCACCCGCTGCGGCACGCCCCACGGCGCGTGCTGTGGATTGGTCAGGGCATAGAGAACGACGACCGGCGTGCCGACGGCGGCCGCCACGTGCACCGGCCCCGTGTTGTTCGCGATCAGCAGCGGCGCCCGCTGCACGATCGCCGCCAGTTCCGCCAGCGACAACCGGCCCGCCACCGAGTACGACGGCACGCCCATCGAACGGCGGATCGTTTCAATCAGTTCCCGCTCTGCCGCCACGCCCGTGAAGATGGTCTGAAAACCGTGCCGCTCAAACAGCAGTTCCGCGGCGCGCGCATACTGCTCCGGCGGATACCTTCTTGATGAGGCGGTGGCGCCGGGGTGCATCAGCAACCAGGGCGCCGACAGGTCCGCTCCGCAATGCCGCAGTGCGGCGACTGCCTTCGCATCGGCCTCCGCCGGCAGCGACAAGGCCAGGCGTTCGTCGCTCGCGTAGCAGCCAATCGCGCCCGCCAGGTCGAGTTGGCGGCGCACTTCGTGCCGGATGACGTCGTGCGGCTCGGTTTCGGCGACCCAGTCCGTGAGCAACTGGTAAGGGTTTTCGCGGCAATGAGCCAGGCGGCGCGGAATTCCGGCCAGGTAGCAGACCAAGGCCGCCGGCAGCGGGTTCTGACTATAGACCGTGAAGATCGCCGCCCCCTCGAAGCGCCCGTTCCGCAACTGTTCGATCAATTCAAATTCACGGCTGGCGTCGGCGCCCGGCGCCGTGGCTTTCATCCAGGGCGCGTCATATTGCAGCACGCGGTCGACGTCCGGGATCAGCTCCGCCGCGGCGGCGCCGGCGCGAGACGTCAGCAGGGTGATCCGCCGGCCCGGCGTCGACTCTTTCAATGCCCGCAGCGCCGGCGACGTCAGCAGTACGTCGCCCAGCGCGTCGAGCCTAACGCACAGCAGGTTTTTGGCGTCGGCCCAACGGTCGCTGGCCATGCTCGGCGGCTCCTGCAGGAGAAACAGACGGATTTCCATGGGCGGCCTCGCCGGTCGCGACCAACCCGCAGAACCGTAGGATCACTTCGTCAGCGTTCAGCGGCATAGAACAGAAACTCCCGTCGCGATGGTGATGGCGCCGTCACGCCGGAACCGAGTCGGGCGACGTTACGGTCGACTCTGCGGCGGCGATCTGCCGGGCCGCAGAGTACAAATCTGCCGCGACCAGCGTGGGCTGGCGCAAGGGAGTCAGACGCCACTCGGTTTCGCCGCCGCAGTCGACGAGCACGGTGCGGCAACCGGCGCGGTTGCCCGCCTCGACGTCGTCGAGAATGTCGCCGATGAACCACGACGCGCCCAGGTCGAGCTGCCGTTGCCGCGCGGCACGAAACAGCAGCCCGGGCGCCGGCTTGCGGCACTCGCAGATGGCGCGAAAGCGAGCGACCGTGCCTTGCGGATGATGCGGGCAGAAATAAAAACCCGCCAGCGGAATCTTGTGCTCTGCAAGCAACTCGCGAAGCCGGTCCTCGACGGCGTCGAGCGCGTCGGAGGAAAAATACCCAAGCGCAATGCCGGGCTGGTTCGTGACCACCAGCAGCTCAAAGTCCAATTCGCGCAACATCTGCAGCGCCTCGATCGCCCTGGGCGCCAGCACGATTCGCTCCGGGTCGACATTGTAAGGCGCGTTTTCGATCAACGTGCCGTCCTTGTCGAGAAACACCGCCTTTGGATGCATCCTCTCTCCTCCTATTGAATCGCCGCAGAGAAAGCGGAAGGCATGCTGGCCGGCGCCAATGTTTCGCTCACGGGAGCCGCCATGCGGTCCGCCAATGCTTCCTCATAAACCGCCTCGATCTGGCCGACGACCTGCTGCCAGGTGAAAAAGCGATTGACCCGCCGGATCGACTCGCGAGAGAACCTGGCAGCCAGCTTGGGACGGGTGAGCAATTGCCGCAGCGACTCGGACAATGCGTCAGGGTCTCGCGGCGGCACGAGCAGGCCGGTGCGGCCGTCGCGAACGGTGTACTTGACGCCCCCCACGTCCGAACCGATGACCGGCGCTCCGCAGGCCATGGCTTCGACCGGCGTGATGCCGAACGGCTCGTACCAGGGCGTCGTAACGAAGGCGTCCGCCGCGCTGTAGTAGTACTTCAGCGTTTGACGCCCTCTGCGACCGGTAAAGATCACGTGCTCGGCCACTCCTTCGTCCGAGGCGAGCTGCTGCAGACGGCCGATTTCCGGCGTGGCGACAGGATCCGGATCATCGGTTTCCCCGCCCACGATCAGCAGCCGGGCGGCCACGCCGTGACGGCGCACAAGCCGCGCGAAGCCTTGAATCAGGTTATCAATCCCCTTGCGCGGAGCCATGCGGCCGACGTGCAGGACGAGCCGCTCGGCGGCGCCGACCCCGATGACCGAGCGAGCTTGCCGCTTGTCGACGGGCCACAACTCGTCGGAATCGAATCCGCAGGGAACGATGCGGATCAAGTTCGGATCGGCGCCGTAGAGCCGGACCTGGTCCTCTTGATCTTGCGGACATTCGGCAATGATCCGGTCGGCGGTCCGCATTAACTCGGCTTCAATCGCAAACCGCTCTTCGGGAAAGCGGTCAGCGCTGCCCTGGTGGATTCGCCTCACGCGGCCCAGAGCGTGAAAGGTAACCACGAACGGAATGCCGCAACGTTTCTTGACGCGCAGCGCCGCCAGGCCCGACATCCAGAAATTTGCGTGTAGCAGATCGTAGCCGGCGCCATGGCGGCAATACGTCTCCATCCGATCGGAGAACTCGTCCATGTACGGCAGCAGTTGTTCCTTGGGAACCTGGACCGGCGGTCCGGCTGGCAGATGGATGACGCGCACTCCGCTCGCCAGCGAGACGGTTTGCGGCAACTCGGCGGATGTCAGCCGAGTGAAGACGTCGACCTCATGTCCCGCCTCCGCAAGACGCCTGGCCGTCTGGGCGACGTAGACGTTCTGGCCGCCGCTATCGACGCCTCCCAGGCGTCCGAGCGGCGAGGCGTGCTCGCTGATGAGCGCAATTCTTCGGTTCACGAGACGTTTCCTCCAATTCAGAGAATGGTGACGGCAGGCAGCCTGGTTGGCCGGACCCGTTCCGCCACTTCCAGGAACGTTGCGTCCCAATCTCTTGCGAATCTGCGAATATCGAATCGTTCGCGGGCGTATTTCCGCGCGCCCTCGCCAAGCCGCCTGGCCTCGGCCGGGTCGTGCAGCAACTCCTGCATGAACCCGATCAGCTTGTTGAGGTCGGTATCGACGTACCCGGACACGCCGTTCTGGATGGCGGTCGCCATTTCCGTCGTGGCCAGTCCGACGATCGGCATGCCGATGCTCATGGCTTCAATTACCGCCAGGCCGAGACTGGTGTGCCGGATGGGATTGAACAGAAAGCGATAGCGGCTCTCGAACGCAGGCAGCTCAGGCGGCTGAATTTCTCCGAGTCCGTCCAGATCCTCGGACGCCATGCCGACCAGGTCGAGCGGGACATGGCGACGCGCCTGCTCGAACACGTCAACGCCCAGGCGGCGGCCCCGTTGCTTGAGATGGTTGATAACGACAATACCGCGTTCGAGCTCTCCGCGGTAACGCACTTCCGGCGGGACGAGCACGCCATGCTCGATAACGCGAGTCGGTACGTCGCCGTTGTCCCACATCAATTGGTTGAACGGCGTGACGTGGACGAGCAGGACGTTCTGATCGTCGACCCAGTGCCGCATATCCGTCGGGTTTTCCAGCGGCGGGTCATGCTCCAGGTAAATACGAGGCAACTTGCGCTGCCAAGGCGCCAGCAGCTCGTATTGGTCGCGCAAGTAGTTGTCTTTCGACTGAAACAGGATGCAGTCGACTTCCAGGTTGCGGACTTCTTCCGCCGGCACGTCGTGCACGTTCTCGCCGAACGGAAAGGTGTTGCCGCGGCCGCCGTAGCCCGGCGCTTTGCCGGCCTTGACGGGCAAATAAAAGTCGTGATCAACCTGCGACAGGTACCACAAATAGTTGCCGTGGATGTGCCATGTCAGAATTCGTAATCTGCGCATAAGTCTGGGTCTCCTGCAGTTACAGACTCTTGAGCGGCGCCGCGTTCCGCGTCGGCATGGCGCCGCGCGCCGGCGGAGACTTCAATGCCGTACTCCGCTCTCGAGCTGGGGTCTCTAAGAGCCCGCGGGCCGCATGCAACACGGCGGCGGGACTGACGCCTGCGGCACAAGGATGGCCGATCGGGCAAATGACGTATTCACAAGGTTGGCACTCCACGCGGTGCGAGACCGTTCGGTGCCGGGCGCGATTGAGCGGCGCCCAACGCGCCGCGTCGGAACCGGTAACCACAACCACGCTGCGGGTCTGCACGGCCGCAGCGAGATGGGATGCGCCCGTATCGTTCGAAACCAGCAGTTGAGCGCCGCGGAGCAGCGCCGCCATCGCGCCCAGGCTCGTCTTGCCGGCCAGGTTGAGATGCGGGAAAGCGAGGCTGCGGCTCAGCACTTCGGCCAGCGCGGCCTCCTCCGCCGTGCCCGTAATCACCACCTGCAAACCGTCGCGAGCAAGGCCTTTGGCCGCCTCCGCAAACCGCTCGGCCCCCCAACGGCGACTCAGATAGCGGGCGCCCGGATGAATACAAACATAGTCGCCGCCGCTCAGTTCCGGCACTGCCCCTGTGGCCGCTAAGTCAGCGTAATCGCGCTCATAAAGCGGAAACTCCAACTCCTCGCCGTCCGGGGGAATGCCGAGGAACTCGACCAGCTTCAGATGCCGATGCACTTCGTGTACGTTCGCCGGATAGGGCATGAATCGCTCGGCGTCGCCTGCCGGACGCCATTCGCCTTCCGCGCAAAATCCTGCGCTCATCCGCGCTCCCAGCAGCGCCGTCAGCGGATTGACGAAAGCGCCGCTGCCGTGCATCTGTACGACCACGTCAAACTTCGCTCGCTGCGCTTGTGCAAGAAACGCTGCCACGCCTTGCGCCGTAAACGCCCGCTCGGGCAATCCCGGAAAGCCGGGGAATTCCAGGAACGAATTGAGATACTCCGGATAGCGCTGGATCAGACAGCGCGACCAGGGAAGTCCGAGCAACGTGATTTCGACGTCAGGCAGCGCCTTGCGCAAAGCGCGGAGCGCAGGGATCGCGCAGAGTAAATCGCCAATCTGCAGCGCTCGCAGCACCGCCAGCTTCTTCAGCGGGGCGTCGCCCAGTTTCCAGCCGGGACGGCTTCGCTCGTCCGTGAACCGTTGCTGTCCGTATTCCATGGCGCGTGAATGGTTGAGTGCTGAGTCATGATCAGTGAATTCGCCTCGCCGCGAGGGCGTCGCGGCCGCCCGATTGCGGCGGTCGGACAGGCTTGCGGTTTTGCGTGCAACGCGTCCGCGGGTCGCCTGGCGAACGCGCGGCGAAAAGCAAATGGCGTTCCACGACGCGCGGCCGCCGTGGCAGAGAGGCGCATCACGCGGAGAACCGTGAACGAACGCGAGAGAAACAAACGCATCGAGCGCGGCGCAGCCCGACGGCAGCAACAAGTGGGTCCCCCCGGCAGCTTGCGCTGGGCTGGCATGGTACAAGCCACGCTGCGCGCGTCTTAACCACTCATTTTTGCCATTTTTGCGGCTCTGTACTTCCGCTGGGTTCAAGTCGCAAGCGTTGCCGTCAAGAGAGGCATAAGCCGGCGGCCAGCGCACGCCGTGTCTCGAACTAGCCGGCGGAAACTTTGAGCGACGCGACCGCGTCATTCTTTCACCACGGCCGCCTGACCGAACAACCCTCCCGCGGCTGGCCAAAGT
>DASZUP010000124.1:0-5207 GCA_035547635.1 Pirellulales bacterium | reverse complement strand
TGAACACGTCTTCACGACGATCTACGTCGCCTTCGCCGCCGCCGTTCTGCTCACGCTCTGGTTCGTGCCTCCGCGCTGCAAACGCGAGGCGAAACCGAATTCGGAGGCGGAGCCTGGTTAATTGCCTGCCATCGATTTCGGTAGATATGACGGGCCTGTTTCCGAACGAGAAGGCGAACCGATGAAACTCCCCGTCATCCGCGGCACAATCGACCGACGCATCCTTGTCAATTACCGCGTCGATCCAGAAATACTCCAGCGCATATTGCCGTTCCCCTTTCAGCCGAAGCTGGTTGCGGGCAGGGGTATCGCAGGAATCTGCCTGATCCGACTGCGGCACATTCGGCCTCGAGGGCTGCCCAAGCAGATCGGATTGTCCTCCGAAAATGCCGCACACCGGATCGCTGTCGAGTGGGAAGAAGCAGGGCAGACGCGCGAAGGCGTCTTCATTCCCCGGCGCGATACTTCCTCGCGGCTGAATGCCCTCGCGGGCGGCCGCCTGTTTCCGGGAGAACACTTTGGCGCCCGGTTTCGAGTCGTCGAGTCAGGCGAGCATTACTCCATTCAACTCGATAGCGACGACGGCGCCACGCAAGTGCTCGTCCAGGGACGTTGCGACACTCAATTCTCGCCAGGTTCCATCTTCGGATCCCTCGACGCAGCTTCAGCCTTTTTCGAAGCGGGCTCGCTGGGCTTTTCCGTTACTTCTCGAGCCGGCGCGTTCGACGGTCTCGAGCTAAGAACCTCGAACTGGCAGGTGCAGCCGTTCGCGATCGAGCGGTGCGAATCAAACTATTTCGACAACGCCGCCATTTTCCCGGCCGGCACAATCGACTTCGACAACGCACTGCTCATGCGCGGCGTCGCTCATGAATGGCACGGTCGCGAACCGCTCTGTGCCGACTACTTGGCTGCTTTACCCGCCAAATAAGCTCGCAATTCGGCCAGTTCGCGTTGATAACCGCCGGACAAGATCGGGAAGCGGCACCAGGTCTTCGGATCAAGGTTCTCGTCGTCCACGTGGAACGACGGCGCATAGCGTTCGCGCTTCCACTGGTTGCGGCACCAGAGCTGGAAGAAGCGTTCGATCCAGAACGCCAGTTGTTCGTGAGAGTACTGCGAGAAGCGCGTGCGGATTTGCAAGAAGATTTCCAGCGGCGTGTACTTGTCGCGAATCGCCGCTCGCTCGATCTCGTCGAGCAATTCGTAAGGCATCAGGTCCTGTTCGTCGGTTTGCCCGGCGCTCGAGGGGCGCAACTCGGCCGTCGGCTGCTGGCAATTGACGGCTGCCAAGGCCGGCATCGGCTGCAAACCAGTCAAACCGTGCTGCTCCAGCCAGACGAGCCAGCGGCGCAAGAACGCCTTGTCGATGCCGGCGATCGGGCTCAATCCGCCGCTCGTATCGCCGTCCATAGTGGCATAGCCCACGGCGGCCTCGGAGCGGTTGCTGGTCGACAACAATAAGGCGCTGCGCAAATTAGCCAGCAGCCATACGCCCGGAGAACGCACCCGCGCTTGAATGTTCTGCATGGCCAGGTCGTCGGTCTCCCAGGAGAGCGAGCGGCCGATTGCCCTCGACACGGTGGCGATATAATCTTGCACAATTTTCTCAACATCCCACTGGAGAAAATCGGCGCCCAACGCCTGGGCCACGCCGCGGGCGGCGTTGAGCGTCGTATCAGAACTGTGAGCGGTCGATTGATAAACGCAGGTCAGCAAGGCGCGCACGATCTCGGGAACCGATGCGGCGTTTTGAAGGTTCGGCAAGTGGCTCAAGCGACGGCGAAAACCGTCCAGTCCCAACTCGGCCACGCCCAATTGTACTGCCAGCGCCGCCAGGCAACTGACGGCCGCCGAATCGGCGCCGCCGCTCAGCGAAACGACGAAGCCGTGCGAGCGGCTCTTGCGCAGGTAGTCGAACAACCCCAGGCTGATCGCCCGGGCGAACTCCTCTTCTTTGATGTTCGCAGACTTTTCCCAAGGCGCCACGACGACCGCTTCTGCTTCCGGTTCGATCTGCGGATAGTCGAATGGGATTTTGACGCACGCCAAATCGGTATCGGTGCTGGGCAGGAAACTGCCGGTGCGCGACTGCAGCATCCGCGTGGCGTCGACGTCGATCAGGGCCGTGGTCAGTTGAAAATCGGCAAAGGAGAACCTCGCTCCCGCGGCCAGCAGCTTGCCGGCCGAGGCGATCATCGCCCCCCCGTCGTAGATGGCCCGCCCGGCTTCGTTGCCCAACAGGTTGGAATAGACGTAGCTGACGCCGAACGCGCGCGAACCTTCCAGCACGAAGCGCTGCCGTACCTCGGCCTTGCCAAAGGCAAAGTGGCTGGCGCTGGGGTTGAGGATCACATCGACGCCGAGCAGCGCCAGTTCGCCGCCGGGGCGGTTGGCCACCCAAGCGTCTTCGCAGATTTCAAAGCCGATTTTCAAGCCGCCGCAGTCAAAATAGACGTCGCCCAGCGGATAATCGGCCCCGTCGATTGCGACCTCGCCCCGATGACCGCAGGGCCACGGCTTGAACCAGCGCGGCTCATAGTGCAGGCCGTCGCCGGCCAGGAACCGCTTGGCGGTAAAACCGGCAATCCGCCCGTTGACGACCAGGCAGGCGGTGTTGAACAATCCATGATGATAAAGCAGCGGCAAGCCGAGCGAGACGATCATGCCGCGCGTGGCAGGCACAATCTCGGCCAGCACGTCGCGGGCCGTGGCCTGCAAGCCGGGCGAAATGAAGGCGTCTTCGCAGCCGTAGCCGGTAATGCACAGCTCCGGCAGGCACAGCACGCCCACGCCGGCGCCGCGCGCCGCCTCGATGGCCGCCAGAATGCGCGCCTTGTTGCCTTCCCAATCCAGCGGCGTTTGATTGAGTACCGCTGCCGAAACCTTGATTAACCGCATATCATACTCATGGACGGGGCCTGTAGCGGAATTCGTGAGAATTCCGGGCTCTCTGCACGGTTCTCCAACCGCCTCCCACATCGAGGCGCGGATGGCGCCTCCCGGAATCTTCACAGATTCCGCTACTGTTACAAAATCGCGGCCGGTGATTAAGAAGGCATCGTCCGAGCCGGAAGCGGTAATTGATTATAGGCGACAAAGCTCAGCGGATAAGCCATGCAGACAGGCCTGAATATTCTACTTGCAACGGTTGGCAGTGCCGGAGACGTGCACCCGTTCGTCGGCCTGGGAGTGGAGCTGAAGCGGCGCGGCCATCGCGTCACGCTGATCACCAGCGGCGCCTTCGAATCGCTGGCGCGCAAAGCCGGGCTGGAGTTCAAAGCCTACTTGTCGGCCGAAGAGTACCACGCCTTGATTCAGGATCCACGGGTCTGGCATCGAGTTGACGGGTTCAAAACGGTCATGCAGCAGGGCATGACGCCCTCGTTGCGACCGATTTACCAGGCGATCTGCGAACTCCACGTTCCCGGTCGCACGGTGATTGCCGCCTCCTCGCTGGCGTTCGCCGCGCAAGCCGCTCATGAAAAATTGGGCGCGCCGCTGGCGACGATCCACCTGTCTCCCGCGCTGTTCCGCAGCGATTTCGAAAACCCGATTCTGCCCGGACTGTTCCTGCCGAACTGGTTGCCCGCGCCGCTCAAGCGGGCCCAGTACTGGCTGGTCGACAGGGGGATGGCCGATCGGATCATGGGACCGCCGCTCAACGAATTTCGGGCCGAGTTGGGTTTGCCGCCGCAGCGCCGCTTTCTGCGCGACGGCATCCACTCGCCACAGCGCGTGATCGGGCTGTTTCCCGAATGGTTCGCTCCACGTCAGTCCGACTGGCCCGACCAGGTTGTGCTGACCGGTTTCCCTCGCTACGACGAACGCGACGTGAGCGAGCCGGACGGTCCCTGGCGGCAATTTCTTGCCGAGGGAGAGCCGCCGATCGTCTTCACGCCCGGCTCGGCGATGGTCCACGGCCGCGAGTTCTTCCAGGCTGCCATCGACGCGTGCCAACAACTCGGCCGGCGCGGCATGCTGCTGACCCGTTATCCGGAACAGCTCCCGCCCGACTTGCCGCCAAGCGTGCGGCACTTTGATTTCGTCCCTCTCAGCGTCCTGCTGCCGCTGTCCGCCGCCCTGGTGCATCACGGCGGGATCGGCACGCTCTCGCAAGGCCTGGCCGCCGGCATACCGCAACTAATCATGCCGATGAGTCACGACCAGCCCGACAATGCCCATCGACTGAAGCGTCTCGGCGTCGGCGATGCGCTGGCGCCGCATCGCTTCCGCGGTCCGGCCGTCGCTGCGCGACTGAATCAACTCCTCTCTTCTGCGCTGGTGGCCGAGCGTTGCCGCCGGATCTCCGAGAAGTTCCATCAAGACGACGTTATGGAGCGGAGCTGCCGGCTGATTGAAGAGTTAGCGCCGCAGGCGGCTTAACGGCTGAAAGCCCACACAAACTGGCAGTAAGTCTCGTCCTTAGCAGCCAGACGCGCGGACACAGCCCAACGGCACGCGGAGAAGCGCCGGCAACTCGACTTGCCGGCAACAAAACAGTCCCTCCCCCGAATGAAACCAATTCGCTCGTTCGAAGGCTATGAGAATTGCTGCAATGTCCCTGTCGTTCATCGCGAAGCTGAAACGACGGCTTACGTCGAGTTCATCAAGCCTTTGCCGCGCTGAGGCGCTAAACAAGGCCCTTACCATAGTCCAGCGCACACTGCCTGCAGAGGATCTTTCCGTGGCCATGCCACCGCCATCCCGCCTCGATCGCCCGATCTCGGGCCAACTGCCCCCATCGCCACCTATCTCGGTCCAGCAAATGCTCTAGCTCATCAAGTTCCAGTACTACGTCGCAAATATCACACTGGCAGATCAGGTCAACCCAAAGCAATTCGGCAAAGCGATCCAGGTAAACTTCTTCGACGAACGCCTCATCTTCCGTGCCCTCGAAGCTCATCGCATCACGACGAGTACTATGGGCGGGCGCCTCGCGCTCGGCATGGTCATCGTTCATGGGATTTTGTTCAGTCACGGCTGTTCCTGTTACAATACCCGAATTGCGGTCCGTGGCGAACCTTAACAACTCGCGAGAACCGACATGCTTCGCTCACACTGTCTCATCTTCGTCGCGCTGGCCGGCTGGCTGGGTCCGTCTTTTGCTAATGCCCAAACGCCGCCGAAGATGTTCTTCGCGCTCAACGCCGATGGAACCGGCTGGCGGAAAGTGTTTCAACTCGAGGGCTATCCGGCCTGCGGCT
>DASZUP010000123.1:0-3064 GCA_035547635.1 Pirellulales bacterium | reverse complement strand
GCTCGCCGAACCGCGGAGAGGCGAGCAGGCGGTCGAGCACGCGCTCGTAGGCCTGCGGCGAGTCGTCTTGCAGGAATTGCTCCGTCTCGTCCGGCGTCGGCGGCAAGCCGGTCAGAGCGAACGTCGCTCGCCTCAACAGCGTGCGGCGGTCGGCCGGTTCGGCGGGCTGGACGGCGGCCGATTTCCAACTTTCCGCCAGAAAGCGATCGATCGGATGTTCCGACCAGGCGCCGTTGCCTGCGGGCACGGCGTGGTTCGTCAGTGGCTGAAAGCTCCACCACTGTTTTCTGCGCTCGCGGACGGCTTCCCAGGAAAGCGCGGCGTCGAGTTCGGCGGCCGAAGGCGGTTTGTCTCGCGGGTCATAAGCACCCGCGGCGACCCATTGAACGAAATCGGCGATCACCTCCGGCGACAGCTTCGGCCCGCCCTTGGGCATTCGCAGATCGGAAGTCTGGTGGCGAATGGCCTGGACCAGCAGACTCTCGGCCGGCTTGCCGGGCACGACGGCTTCGCCCGAGTCTCCTCCGGCGAGCATCGCGGCTCGATGATCCAAGGCCAGGTTGCCTTCGGCGGTGTCACGGCTGTTGTGGCACTCGTAGCAGCGCTCCACCAGCACTGGACGGATCCGTTTTTCAAAAAACTCGCGAGCCTCGTCGTCCGCCGCTTGTACGGCCGTTGCAGCCAGTGTGGCGAACAACAGCATCGCAACCGAAGCGAAGTTGAACGATCGACAGGCGAGCCCCGCGTAAGTCGGCTTCATCTCGGTTGTCCGAAAAGGTACGCTGTGGTGGTCATGCGCGGCGCCCGAGACGAACTCGGCAGGCAAGTTCAGGCGTGCCGAGGCCGCCAGGCCATGCTCGCCCTGAGGCGATACCGCGGGTATCGGACAAGCATTCCTGAGTCGCCCCCCTATCATACTGTCTGAGCGGGCGCCTCCGCTACGCAGTTGCCCTGAAGAGCGGCTCGATCCGTTGGCGCCGAAGGAGCGAATAAGCAGGGAAGTTGCCCGCGGCAAGTGGTAGTAGAGGAGTTTGTTTTTGACGGCAATCGATACGGATCTGCGGCCCATCACCTTGACTTCGGCGGTGCTGGCCACCACCTGCGCCGCGCTGTGGGGCGGATTGGCCGTGGCGGTCCGCTACACGCAAGAAGAATTGCCGCCGCTGGCCACGGCAGGCTGCCGCTTTGCACTGGGCGCCGCCTTGCTGGCGCCGACGGTGCGCTGGCAGGGCGCCTCGCTGATGCTCAAACCGGCTCAGTGGCTTGCCGTCTGGCCGGTCGGGGTGCTGCTGTTCTTGCAGATCGGCTCGTTTCACTTCGGCATGGCACACACCAACAGTGCGCATGGTTCGGTATTGATTGGATCGAACCCGGTCTTCGTGGCGCTGGTTGCGCATTTCTTGTTGCACGGCGACCGGGTCTCGCCGGGCAAGTTGTTCGGTTTGCTGGTGGCGTTCGCCGGGTTGCTGGCCATCGTCGCTGGAGCATCGCAGGCTTCGGCTCCTTCGCTCGATCCGGCCACGCTGTTCGGCGACGGAGTGATTCTGGCAAGCAGCGCGCTGATCGGCGTGAATACCGTGTTCAGCAAACGGGCGCTGGTCGTGGTTGAGGCGTCGAAGCTGCTGCTGTGGAGCTATCTGCTGGCGACCTGCCTGTTCTTTGGCGCCAGCCTGGCGCTAGAACGCGACGCTCCATGGCGATTCACGCCGGCCGCCATCGGGGGACTGCTCTACCAGGGCGTGGTCATCGCCTGGTTCTGCTTTTTGATCTGGACCGGTTTGTTGCGACACCACCGGGCCAGCCAGGTCGCCGTGTTCGGCTTCGCCCAGCCGCTGTGTGGCATTGCCTTTGGCGTCTGGTTGCGGGGCGACCCGCTGACGGCCGAACTGGCGGCCGGCGCGCTGGCCGTCGCCCTCGGCATTGTGCTGGTGACGCGAGCGGATCCGTAGCGTTCGAATGCCAGGCAGGCATGTCGGCGCTGCCCAGACTTCCAAGAGGGGGTGAATCCCGCCGAAATGCGGCCGATCGCTTACGGGAATGTAACCAACCGCAGGCGCAACGCCACTTCCCGCCTAGCGTCGGACAAATATTCTTTCGCCTCAGGAGCCGGGCCCATGTCACGTAAATCGTCATTGTCGATAGCAATTCTGGCCGCTGCGGTCTGTTTCTCCGCAGTCCACGTCAGCCAGGCACAAGATTCCGAACGCGGAGAGCGTGGTCAGCGCGGCGAAAGAGGGGGCCGCGGCGGCGGTCGATTTGGACGCGGCGGCGCTGGCGGCGGGATGTTTGGCGGCGGCATGTTCGGCGGTCCGATGAACGAGTTTGCCATGCTAGGGATTCCGGCCGTGCAAAAAGACCTCGACTTGTCGGAAGGTCAGAAGGAGAGCGCCGAGAAACTGGTTGCGTCCTACCGAGACGATCAGCAAGCCGCGAGAGAGAACAGCGGCTTTGATTTTGGCGCGCTGCGAGATCTGTCGCAGGAGGAACGCCAGGAGAAAATGGCCGAGTTCGGCAAGAAACAAGCCGAGTCCAATCGCAAGCTGGACGAGAAATACCAGCCCAAACTGGCTGAGACGCTCAAGCCCGAGCAATTGAAGCGGCTCAAGCAGATCACCCTGCAGGCGGCCGGCGTTCAGGCCTTGCGGAGCGAAGACGTCGCCAAGACGCTCAAGTTGACCGACGAGCAGCAAGAGCAGATTGCCAAAGCATTGCAAGGCGGCTTCGGAGGCGGGCGGGGCGGCTTTGCTCGCCGAGGCCGGGATGATGGCGGCGAAGGCGGTCAAGGCGACTTCCAGGCCCGCATGGAGGAGATGCGAAAGGCGGCCGAGGAGCGTAACGCCAAGGCCCTGGCCGTACTCAGCGAGGAGCAGCAGAAAGAATTCGAGGAGCTCAAGGGCAAGCCGTTCGACATGGCCCAACTGCGGCCGCGCGGATTCGGCGGCGGTCGTGGCGGTCGTGAAGGCGGCGGTCGCGGGCGCGAGAGCACCGGCCGCGAACGTCCGCCGATGTAATCGGCCGTCCGCTTGAGCTGCCAAGCAGCTTCCTGTCGCGCCGACCCGACTTG
>DASZUP010000122.1:0-8869 GCA_035547635.1 Pirellulales bacterium | reverse complement strand
CATTACGGCCTCGGCGAGCGATCCTGCCGGCGGGACGTTGACCTACAGCCTTACGGACAGCGCCGGCGGACGCTTTGCGATCGACTCAGCCAGCGGCGTGGTGACGGTGGCCAACAGCAGCCTGATCGATTACGAATCGGCCGCCGGCCACAGCTACTCCATCACTGTCCAGGCCAGCGACGGAAGTTTGACCTCGACTCAATCGTTCAATATTGCGGTGTCGAATGTCGCGCCGTCGACGCCCAGCGACAGCGATCCGGCAGCCAACAGCGTCGTGGAAGGGGCGACGGCCGGAATTTACGTCGGGTTGACCGCATCTGCCACCGATCCCGGTGGAAGCTCGGTGACATATAGCCTGACGAGCGACACTTCGGGCGGCGGCTTCCAGATCGACCCGGTCACCGGGCGCGTCACCGTGGCAGACGGGAGCAAGATCAGCCACAACGCGAATCCGAGCCATACCTATCAGATTACGGTGGAGGCGACCGACGGCGGCGGCTTGACTGCGTCGCAGACCTTTACGATCAACGTGATCGAGGACGTGATTGCCGGCGCAGGAGTGCCCGCCGTCGGATTCGAGTTCTCGCCACTGACGGACGTTGCGGTGGCGACCTTCAGTCACGCCAATGGAACGCAACCGGTCGGCGACTTCACGGCGATAATCAACTGGGGCGACGGCGCCACGTCCGCCGGCGCCGTGACGCTGTCGGGAACGACTTATACCGTGCTCGGCTCGCACACGTACACGGACGAAGGAACATTCACCATCCGCGTGCAAGTGACCGAAGACACCGCCTCGGCGACGTTGACAACCACGGCGACGATGAAAGAAGAGCTGTTGCCCGACGGAACCGAGGGCACGCCCGATCAGCGGTTCCTCTCGGAAGTCTACCGCGACCTGCTCGACCGGAAAGTCGATGCCACCGGACTGGCCCACTGGGACGCCAGGCTCACTGCGGGCGAGACGCGCACGCAGGTGGTCGGGGAGATCGAACGGACGCTCGAGTTCGAGCAGCACGCGGTTCAGGAACTCTATAACCGCTACTTGCACCGCGACGCCGACCCGAACGGCTTGAGCTACTTCACGCAGCTCTTGGCTCGCGGCGCCACGATCGAACAGCTTTCCGCTCTGCTCGCCGGCTCCGATGAGTTCTTTACCTCGCAGGGAGGCGGCGCCAACGATGGCTTTTTGAATGCCGTCTATGAAGACGCGCTCGGTCGGCAGATCGACGCTACGGGACTGGCCTGGTGGAGCGCTCAGCTCGCCTCCGGTCAGACGCGGACGCAGGTCGTCGACCAGATCCTTTCCGCGGACGAATACCACCAGGACGTTGTCAAAGCTGCCTACGGCCAACTGCTCGACCGTTCCGCCGACGCCGCGGGAACTTCGTACTGGGCCAGCGCGTTGAAAGCCGGCGCCACCGACCAGCAGTTGTGGGCCGCCATCGCCGGTTCTGAGGAGTTCTACGCCAAAACCAAGTAGTGCGATGAGACGCCGCCGGGGCGAATCGCTCATTGCCAGCTTGCCACTCGAATACCGGCAGCCAGGGAAAAACAGGCAAACCGGCTCGACGGACGGGTGCGCGGTTCCAACTCTGCGCAAATCCGTAGGATGCCAGGTAACGGCCGAACGGCATTTAAGCGCGGCCAAAGGTCTTGGCCGCACCGCAGCTTTGCCCATCGCACCGCCATTTTTTGAGGCCAACTCTGCCAAGTTCTTGACATCCCTAACGTCCTGAGGTCAGTCACCCCGTGAGGAAACTGCGCGAACGGCGGCCGAAGAATCGTGGGCCGCCGAGTTCCAGAACGGGCGAACCGAGGGCGGATGCTTCTGTCTGTTCAGATCATTGCTGACACAGCGCATGGCCGTTCTGTGAATTGGCTTGCCGACGGCCCAGGGAACCGGCTGCCCAGTCGCGGGGCGCCTGGTTCACGGACAGGATCTGGCCCCGGCTGAATGCTTCACTATGCCGGCGGGCGGAAGCAGTTGGGAATGGACGGCGGCCTTGGGTTCGTCTACCGCGTCCGAGCCTGGCGCCCGCGAGCGACAGGCGCTTTCTGGCCAGCGTCGTTTGAGCGGCCGCCGCTACTCTCGGCGCCGGCCTGCGGCGCCGGGCCGGCGGGCTGCCATTCGATGGCGATGCGCCGACCTAACGACTTTTCCAGCGGTTCGGCGCGGCGCAAGGCGGCCCAGATGTCGACTTCAGGATGTTCCTCGGAAACGACGCGTAATACCGCGTCGTCGTCATCCAGCGAGACGCTGAGCGAGGTGATTTGTTGCGTGTTGCTGCGGTCAAGCCCGCCAGAAAACCGCAGCATGGCGGCCAGGTGGCGGACCCGCTGCTGATCCTTGGGAGAAAGGCGGCTGAAATTGTCGTGCTTCTTTTTCGGTTCTTTGCCGCGATGATACCGGGCCACGTTGGCGATCAATTCCAACTCGTGCGGCTTGAAGCCGGGCAGGCGACTGTTGAGGATCAGGTGATAGCTGTGCTTGTGGTGCTTTTCGTAGTTGATCAGGTAGCCGACGTCCTGGAGCCAGGCGGCGGATTCGAGCAATCGGCGGTCATCCGGCTGAAGCCCGAGATCTTCGGCCAGTTGCTCGAACAGCATGCCGGCCAGCAGGGCCACCTGGCGGCTGTGCTTGATGTCGCCGCCGCAGCCGGCGGCGAACCGCTCGATGGCGGCGGCCTGGTTGTGCGGATCCTGCTCGGCGACGCCCAGCGAGTTGTCGATCATCGTCAACAGCAGCCCGTCTCGCACGCCGCGGTCGTGGATCTGCAGGCGATTGATTTTGAACCGCCGCATGATGCGGTCGATGATGGTCACGCCGGCCACGATGATGTCGACCCGGTCCGGGCTCAGCCCCGGCAGGTTGCGCCGGGCCTTGGCCGGCATTTTGCGCAAGCGGTCGAGCAAATGCCCGACCTCGGCGTGGGTGATTTCGTAGCCTCGCAGCGGCAGTCCGGACTGGCCTTTGCCGCCCATGATCATTTCGGCCAGCGTGGTGAACGTTCCGCCCGAGCCGATCAGCAGGTGCGGAATCATGATCACGTTCTTGGTGTGCTTGCGCAGCTCGCGATCGATCCCGGTCACCATCCGGTCGTAGCTTTGCGGCGAAAACTCTTCGCCGCCGGAGTAGACTTCGGTCATTCGCACGGCGCCCAGGGGCGTGGTGCAGATATCTTCGATGATGTCGCCTGAGGCCAGGATCAATTCGGTGCTGCCGCCGCCGGTATCCGCCACCGCCACGTCCTTGCCTTCCAGATGGAAGTTGCGGGCGACGCTGCGAAACGCCAGGCGGGCTTCTTGTTCCGCGCTGATGACTTCAATGTCGAGACCGATCTCCTGTTTGGCCCGGCGGCAAAAGTCGCTCCCGTCCTTGGCCTCGCGGATGGCGCAGGTGCCGATCACGCGCAGCTCGCGCACCTGGTATCCCACCGCAATCTGCTTCATGCGGCGCAAGGCTTCCAGCGAACGCTCAACGGCCGCCGGATTGAGCCGGCCGGTGGAGCTGAGGTCCTTGCCGAGCCGGGCCGGATCCTTTTCTTCGGTCAGCACCCGATAGTGCCCTTCGCGCAACGCCTCAGCGACAACCAGGCGAATACTATTGGTGCCGACGTCGATGGCTGCAAAACGATGAGCCAGCTCAGGGGAAAGAAACTTTTGTTTGTCTTCCATGCGACCCCGAGTCGAGACAATGAAAACGGGCGAGGTATGCTCTAACCTTACCACAATCTCGACGCTTCAGTCAGCCTGGCTTGACCGTTCAGCCGACGATAAAGATAATAGCGGCAACCTGTTCCGATCATTCCGTCCCTGGCGCTCGTGCCCCCGCCTGTGAAACTTTTGCGTGATTTCGCCTCGCTTGCTGACGATCTGCGCGGCGGCGCCGTGGCCATCGGTAACTTTGACGGCGTGCATCTTGGGCACGCACGCATTGTTGAGCGCTTAATCTCACAGGCGCGGCGCGTGGGGGGACCGGCGTTGGTCTTCACGTTTGATCCCCATCCGGTTCGCCTGTTGCGGCCGAGCGAAGCGCCGCCGCCGCTTACTTGGACCGATCGCAAGGCCCAACTGCTGGTCGAGTTGGGCGTTGATTCCATTATCGCCTATCCGACTGACGAGAAACTGCTCCAGCTGACCGACCGAGAGTTCTTCGACGAAATCGTGGTCGGCAAATTGGCGGCGCGGGCGATGGTCGAAGGACCGAATTTTTTCTTCGGTCGCGGCCGGACCGGCACAATCGATGTGTTGCGGAAGTTTACCGCCGCCGCCGGCATGGCCCTGGAAGTCGTCGAACCCGTTGTCGCGGGGGGAGAGATCGTCTCCAGCTCGCGCGTTCGCAAGCTGTTGGCGGCCGGGCAAGTCGATGAAGCGCGCAGCCTGCTCACGCAGCCTTACCGGATTCGCGGCATGGTGACGCACGGAGCCGGTCGCGGGCAGCGGATCGGCTTTCCGACGGCCAACGTCAGCGCCATCGATACGCTGCTGCCCGGGCCGGGCGTGTACGCCGGCGCTGCGACCGTGCAAAGCGAGCGCTGGCCGGCGGCCATCAATGTCGGACCCAATCCGACGTTCGGCGAGCAGGCGCTTAAGGTGGAAGTTCACCTGATCGGCTATTCGCAGTCGCTCTACGGTCAGCCGCTGGAAGTCGACTTTCTCAGTCGCCTACGCGACGTACGTCCCTTTTCGGGCGTTGCTGAACTGCAGGACCAGCTCAAACGCGACGTGGAAACCGCCGGCAGATATGCCGGCGAGTGGCTGGCAGGTTAGCCCGAATCGCGCACGCCCGACACCAACCCGACGCGCAAGCGAGGGAATGCCAAAGACGTCGCGTCGAAAGCCCTCGCTCGCGCTTCGGGTTAGTGTGTATTTCCTGTAACCGATTGGCGAGTTTATGTGTGCGCGTTGTCTCGACCATTCGTTGCGCAATCCGGGTTAGGCGCCCCGGTTTGGAATTCCGCTGATTCCCCGGCGTCGTCTGCGCGGTCAAAACTCTCGCGGCCCGGGGCGAGGAACCGCTGGCGGTACGGGCCGATCTTCGGCGTTGTCCTGCACGTCCATGTCGGCCGCAGGCGCCGGCGCGGGAAGTTCATTCTCGGCCGATTTGCGCTGGCGTTCGAAATAGCGACTCAGGCGAAGGCTCAGCTCGCTGGGCTGCGCCAATTGATCAAGACGAAGCATTGCCTGATCGGCGTAACCCAGGCAGCCGTAATGATATGCCAGCAATAGCCGGCTTGCAGTCTGTTCAGGCGGAGCCTGATCGACGGCCCGCTCCAGCGAGCGCAGGTGGACCGCATAACGCAGCGCCGAGGGGAAATACTCTCGGTAGTCCGCCACGTAGCGGTCCCACTCTTCTTCGGGCAGTAACTGGGTGGCGCGGTCGAGTGAAGCCACGGCGGCGTCGTATTCTCCCAGTGCGAACAGGGCTTGGGCCGAGAGCAGCTCGGCTTGGCCATCGTCAGCGTTCCGCAATAGCAGTTGGTCCAGGCGGCTGAGGGCCTGATCGTACCGGCCTAGACGAAACAGCAGCAACGCCATGTCGAACAAGTTTTTGGGATCGCCGGGCGCCACTTCCGCAACTGCGGGCGCCGCGCCGGAATAAGCTTGCGCCGGAGCTTTCGGTAGAATCTTAAATCCGTCGCTCTGGTCGGCGCCGCTAGGATCCTGGTCCGGGTATACGGGTCGATAAACGTACCCATTGGGCCCCGTCCAGATGATCTCATGTCCGATCGACTGGCGGGCGACCAGCGGAGAGGGCAAAAAACCCCAGAAGCGGGCTACCGAGTACGGATCGAGTGGAGCGGGGCCGATCGGACCGCCCATAACGGCGGCAAACCGCCTACCCGGACGAGTATACGGAAACAACTGGGCGGCTGCCGTTTGGGGCGAGGCCATTGCCAGGCTTAGTCCCGCCAGTGCGAGGACGATGGTGCGTGGCACGTAAGACATGGTCCGTTTCTCGAGAAGGGCGGACAGACAAAAGGAAAACCGGCCCGGGACGGACCCGAGCCGGTTTTCACGGAAAGTCAAAAACCACGATGGCTGCAAGACGCGTTAGCTCGCTCAAAGTTGAGCGAACCGGGAGCAGCCCGTCGGCTGCTCGTCAAACGAGCCACCTCTGGATACGACTACACATAGATAGACCACCTCCTTCCTCTAGGGCCCTGCCGGCACGAAAGCGCCACTGCGGATCGTGCGGGCTCCTAGTCCCGCCCGGCCACGTTAGCCAAGGCACGTCGACGGAATGTTACGCAGATGGGCGGCGCCGCGTCAAGCGAATTTGCCGGTAAAGTAGCCTCCGGCATCGTTTCGACGACGTAAAAAAACGCCTAACCGGTCGCTCGAAGCTCAGCATCCCACAAGCACTTACGCAGCGGCTGTCTCGCCGCTACGAGTTACTTGTATTTAGCGCTCAGAGGCATGCGGTCGAACGCCAACCACAACAAGATCACCGCGAACATCGCGATTATCAGGCCGTTGTTGCCCGCCAGCTCCGCACGTGACCAAAGGCGCCAGGGAATCGCTCTGAAGAAGTGCATGGCCGAAGTCCTCGTAAGACGGCCCCAATTAAAAACATAGCACGCATCGTGCTAAGGGGACGACTTCAGCATGCCTGACGGCTGATGGCGAGAGCGGACGGGACCTCCCCATGCCACCCCGTCTAAAGGGTGGGCTGGATGACTGAGGCGGCGGAATACAGCTCCGCTGCCGAGGCCGCTTGCGGCTCTCTGGCGGCGTCAGCTTACGGGCCGGCCATCGCAGCGTGCTTTCGGCGCCGACTTGCGCGCCCGGCGAGTCCGAGCGGCCCGTTTACCGGTCATGTTGCCTATTCTTCGTCTTCTTCGAAGAAGGCCACTTGCACCCGGCCTTGGTACGACACGCGAAACGAGATCATATTGGCCCGGATCACCGGGACGGGGGCGCCTGCCGGTCCATTGCGGTCCCAAGGCATTTCTGCGCTTTGGGTGACGGACGGGGTGGCATTGGCGGGAAGATTCGTCTCGGGAACCGCCGGATGGGCGGCATGAGAAGAAACGATTCGGGCTGGCTTCCGTGCCGCGATGCTGCGCTTCATGCGTGCCTTTTTTCTTGTCGGGTGCAAGGGCGGACGTTGGAAATGCGCCCGCTGACCATTATTTCGGCATCTGCTGACGCCGGGGTGAACTGCGGCCGTTAATTTGTCGTCATTTTGTTTTGGCGCGCGTACCGACCGAGCGCAGCGAAGGAAAAAGTCCTAGCATCGACCGCCGCGCGCCGCCAAAATGACGACGCCTTGTCGCTGCGCACGGTGCAAACGTGCGCCGTTCCTGCCTGCACTAAGCCCGCCCTCTTTGGAGCCTGCCGCTTTATGAACCGTGTGGTAGATCAGTATCAGCAAGCCTGCCGGCAATTGGCCGGCGGCGTTTCCGCCTCGACTCGTTTGAACCGAGCGCTCGGCCATCCCCTTTATTTTCGCCGCGCTGAAGGTTGTCGAGTCTGGGATCTCGACGACCGGGAATACATCGATCTGTGCTGCAGCCACGGCGCGACGCTGTTAGGCCACGGCGATCCGCGCGTCCGGCAGGCGGTCGAAGCGGTGCTGGCTCGCGGCGCGGCCTGCTCTTATGAAAACGAGTTGCACGCCCAATTGGCCGAAATGCTTTGCCGCCTCATCCCCTGCTGTGAGCGGGTCAGGTTCACCGGATCCGGCACCGAGGCCACCATGCACTGTATTCGTCTGGCCCGGGCCTTCACCGGTCGGCCCAAATTGCTCAAGTTCGAAGGCAACTTTCATGGCTACCACGACCAGGTGATGTTCAGCCTCGGCACGCCGGCCGATCAACTCGGAGACGAAACGTCGCCGACCCCCTACCCTGCCTCGACGGGCATCACGCGCGGCATCGAAGACCAACTGGTGATTGTGCCCTACAATCGGCCCGACCTGCTCGAACGCGCCTTCCAGCAGCACGGCGCCGAGTTGGCCGCCGCCATCTGCGAACCGATCTGGTACAACGCCGGCTGCGTGCTGCCGACGCCCGAGTTCATGGCCGCCTTGCGGCGGTTGACCAGGGAACACGGCGCGCTGCTGATCTTTGACGAGGTGCTGTGCGCTTTCCGCATGGCGCCGGGCGGAGCGCAGCAGTATCTGCAGGTTACTCCGGACCTATGCACGCTGGGCAAGGCGGTCGGCGGCGGATTTCCGCTCAGCGTGTTTGGCGGCCGGGCCGACATCATGGCTCGGCTAATGCCCGAAGGAGACTGCCAGCACAGCGGCACCTATAACGGGCATCCCGCCGCCGTGGCTGCCGGCCTGGCCGCCGTGACGGCCTATGCCGAGCCCGGCTTTTACGATCATATCAACCAAGTGGGCGAGCGATTATTTGTCGGGCTCAACGAGATTTTCATCCAGCACGGCGTACCGGGCCGAGTGCGAGGGCTGGGCGCCCGTTTCGGCATCTATTTCGGCCTGGATAGTTCTAAAGAGGTGCGCACCTATCGCGATCTGCTCGGCCACCGGCGCGATTTAATGCTGAAATTCATTGCCGCGGCGATCGCCCAAGGCGTCTATTTCCATGATTACGGCGGCGCCGCCTGCCACCACGGCTTTTGCGCCGCCACCACCCTGGCCGACGTTGAGCAAGCGCTTTCGCGGCTCGACCGGGCCGTTGCCGGACTGAAAGGAGAGTAAACCGCCATGCGCATCGCTCTCGGACAGCTCTGGCAAGAGACGAATACGTTCAATCCGTTGCCCACCACGCGCGCCGACTTTGAGCAGTTCGGCGTATTGCGCGGGCAAGCGATGATCGAGCAGATGGCCGACACCAATGAACTGGGCGCGTTCATCCAGTCGCTCCGCGCGTGGCCCGAGCAGCCGGAACTGGTCGGC